>CAZEIB010000047.1:0-11787 GCA_964511785.1 uncultured Oscillospiraceae bacterium | reverse complement strand
CATTAAAGAAATACAACATAATGTTGGTATTACCACAGTTTATGTAACCCACGATCAAGAAGAAGCCATGGCTGTCTCAGACCGAATTGCTGTAATGAACAAAGGCATTATCCAACACCTAGGTACCCCAAAAGACATTTATCAGCGCCCAGCCAATTTATTTGTTTCAACTTTTATTGGCCGTTCCAACTTATTAGATGGAAAACTGGTAATGGAAAATAGTCAACCGATGTTAAAAATTGGCAACTATACGGCTCCAATGAACAACCTTTTACCGGAGGAAAAACAGGATCAAGATATTATTATTTCTGTTCGCCCTGAAGAGTTAGTTCTAGTTCCTGAAGAAAAGGACAATGTGCTACTAGGCATTGTTGAAGACAGTACCTTCCTAGGCTTAAACACCCATTATTTTGTACGTTTGGAAGATGGATCTAAAGTAGAAATTGTGCAGGAATCTACTATTGATAGTATTATTGAGCCAGGTACTACCATTCCTTTAAGGCTTAATACCCAAAAGGTAAACTTATTTACCAAAGATGGCAGTAAAAATATACTTACCGGCGTAAAGAACGATAGTATGGAACCTGCTTTACAAGCTTAAAAAGGAGTTATTCAAAATGAAAAAACGTGTAAAGTTTGACATGTGGTCTATTGTCACTTTATTTTTCCTTGCTTTATTTGCTTTAATATTGGTTTATCCCATGTTTGGTATATTGCGTCAATCTGTTATTTCTCCCGATGGGAACTTCACCTTAGGAGAATTTCATAAGTTTTTTTCCCAGCCTTATTATACTAAAACCATTCTTAACAGCTTTAAAGTGACCATTGCCATTACCCTTGTTACTTTATTAATCGGTATTCCCTTTGCCTACTTTTATTCTTTTTACCAGTTAAAAGGGGCAAAGTTACTGTTTATTATCAGCATTTTATGCTCCATGTCCGCTCCCTTCATCGGTGCTTATTCTTGGATTATGCTCTTAGGCCGTTCAGGGGTCATTACTAAATTCATTAAAGATGTTTTTGGTATTCGCATTCCTAGTATTTACGGTTTTAATGGAATCCTTTTAGTACAATGTTTAAAATTATTTCCCTTGGTTTTTATTTATATGAACGGGGTTTTTAAAAACATTGATAGCACCTTACTGGAAGCCTCTGAAAGTATGGGGTGCACAGGTTTCAAAAGGTTTTTTAAAGTTATTTTACAGTTAGCTATGCCTACCATTTTAGCCGCTGCATTATTGGTATTTATGCGTGCCTTTGCTGACTTTGGCACTCCTCTTTTAATTGGAGAAGGCTACCGAACCTTCCCTGTTGAAATATATAACCAATATTTAGGAGAAAATGGTGCCAACTATAATTTTGCTGCTGCTATCAGCGTTATTGCCGTTGTGGTAACAGCCTTAGTGTTCTTTGTACAAAAATGGGCCACCAAACGGTATAATTTCTCTATCAGCGCCTTGCATCCGGTGCAAAAGAAAAAACCCAAAGGCCTTTCCGGTGCCTTAATGTATGTTTACTGCTATGGTTTAATCACTCTTGCCTTTTTACCCCAAGTATATATTATTTACCTTTCCTTTAAAAATAGTGATGGTGCCGTGTTTAAAGATGGATATTCCCTTGTCAACTATCAACTGGCTACAAAAAAGCTGCTAACCCGCTCTATTAAAAACACTACTGTATTTGGCATTGTAGCTTTAGCTATTATTATCATATTTGCCATTTTAATTGCGTACTTAGTGGTTAGGCGTAAAGGAATTTTAAACAACACTATTGATACCATGAGTATGCTTCCTTATATTATGCCCGGTTCCGTTATTGGTATTGCTTTGGTTTTAGCCTTTGGTAAACAACCCTTTGCTCTAACAGGCACAGCCACCATCATGGTAATGGCTCTGGTTATTAGGCGAATGCCCTATACTATCCGTTCTGCTACAGCAACCTTGCAAAATATTTCCATTAGTACAGAGGAGGCTGCTTTAAGCCTCGGTTCCTCTAAGTTAAAAACCTTTTTAAAAGTTACAGTGCCCATGATGGCTAGCGGTATTATCTCAGGGGCTGTCCTTAGTTGGGTAGCCATCGTAACGGAACTATCCAGTGCCATTATTTTGTACAACAATAAAAACATTACATTAACCATGTCGGCCTATGTGGCTATCTCTAGGGGAAACTACGGTTTAGCAGCCGCTTTTTCTGCAATTTTGACGGTATTAACCACAGTTTCCTTACTCGTATATCTGCGGGTTTCCAAAACCGAAGATATTCAACTTTAATGAACTTATTACGGTGGATAAGCCGTATAAGAAAATAAATTAAGTGAAGGTGACTACAATGAAAAAATTTTTATCTTACTTATTGGTAATGGCATTAGCACTTAGCCTTGCCGGTACGGCCCTAGCTGAAGAAAAAATCAGCGGTAACCTGGTTCTGTATAGCTCCATGACAGAAAACGATATTAACAACTTAATTGACGGTTTCAACGAGCTTTATCCTGACGTTGAAATTGAAGTAGTAAATGGTTCAGGGGGAGAATTAACTGCCCGAATTACTGCTGAAAAAGAAAATCCTCAGGGGGATGTTATGTGGGGCGCCTTATCTAACAGTGATGGAGACATTTATAGTGATCTTTTTATGCACTGGCTAAGTGACCATGAAGATGAAATCATGGACGATTATAAATCCAGCAACGGCTTCTATAACCTAGACCATTTATCTACTGTTGTTTTTTGTATTAATAACGAACTTGAAAAAGAATTAGGCTTAGATATCCGCACTTACGAAGATTTATTAGATCCCAAATTATCCGGGTTGATTGTTTTACCCGATCCTAACTCTTCCTCTTCTGCATGGAACAACTTATCAAACTTATTTGCTGTATATGGCAATGATAGCGATGAAGCTTGGAACATTGTTGAAGGCTTAATGAAAAATAAAATGGTTATTTCCACTTCTTCTTCTGTTGCTTTTAAATCTGTAGCAGACGGAGAATATGTAGTAGGCTTAACTTATGAAGATGGCGCTTCCACCCTTTTAAAAGCTGGTTCCGATGCTATTCGTATGCAATATCCTGAAAACGGAACTTCCGCCTTTGCATTTGGTTGTGCCGTTATTGAAGGTACAAAAAACGAAGCCGCCGCCAAAGCCATGGTTAACTATTTAATGAGTGCTGAAGGTCAAAGTGATTTGGGCGTACGTTTAGGTACATTGCGTTTTACCAACAAAAATGCTGTTTATGATACTCCTTTCCTACCCCCATCTAGCGAAGTTAAATGGGTTACCCGTGATATGGATTGGTTAACAGAAAATAGGGATGATATTTTACAAAAATGGAATACCCTATATGCCAACAACTATTAACTTATAAAACAAAAAGACTGGCAATTGTCAGTCTTTTTTGTTTTTACAATATTATTTTTCCACTATTATTTTTCAATCTCATATTTCCAGCCGTTAATTCCGCCAAATTCCTGTACGTTTGTATAGCCTAAGGCCACCAACTTACTACTGGCTTGTTTACTACGGTTACCACTACGGCAATATACCAATAGCAACTGGCCTTTATCTGGCAATTGCTTTTCCGCCTCTTGGTCAATTATATGAAGGGACAGTAAAAAAGCACCCGGTATATGCCCTTCACTATACTCTTGTTCAGTTCTTACATCCACCACTAGGGCGTTGTTATTTGTTTCCATCATTCTTTTAGCTTTTTCAGGGGTAATTTGCTTATAACCTTGTGTTTTATATCCTTGGTTTTTCTTTTGATTAATCACCACAAAGCCAAGGATAACAACAACAATTAGTATCATCAAAACAACAGTTTTTTTATTCATATCCTCTCTCCTCAATCTATTTTAAAAAAACTATAGGCTTTCTTACTTCTTTTATACCCCTTTTTCATTTTTTTAAACATTTTATACACAAAAAAGCCGATGACGTTTCCGCCATCGACCCCTTTGCTTATCCCTTTTTAATTCTATAAAAAGTTATTATTAAATAGGTAAATTACCTAGATAATACAGATACATTTGCAGCTCTTAATTTGCTGCCATCTCTTGGATCTGCTTCTACATCAAAAGAAACTTGATCCCCTTCGTTTAAAGACTTAAATCCATCACCTTGGATAGCTGAAAAATGTACAAATACATCTTCTCCACCATTGTCGTTAGAAATAAATCCGAAACCTTTTTCTGCGTTAAACCATTTTACTGTACCACTATTCATTGTGCGTACCTCCAAATTATAAAATCCTGCATATAGTAAAAACATATATTTGCAGGTCATTCCGTATAACCATGACTTACAAATACATGTGAGACAATGCTACATTCAGAATTCTTCTCACTAATAATAGCATAAATAAAGTTTTTTGTCAAACCATGTTTCCATTGTTTTTTTAAGTTTTTTCCCTTCTTTTTTTCTTTGGGAAGAATTTCATGATGGTAATCGTTATATAAATAGGTTCGATAACAAAAACATGAACTAACGAGGTGATTTTATGAAAAACCGCAATCTTTTTTTTACCATATTTTTACTTACAACCCTCCTTTTTTCTTCTGTTTTCCCTGTTTTCCCTGTTTTCCCCATCTTAGCTTTTGAGGAAGAAGAAATGCCTTTGCTTAATATTATTTCCAGCGAAGAGGCTATTTCTTTAGCTCAGCTAAAGTTGTCCAGTCAAAATACGGAAATAGAAATTCCCTTTGACGAAATAAAAACCACACTGGTTAAAGAAAATGGTACTGATCTATATTGGTATGTTAGCTTTTTTCCAGCTGGCGAACTTTCTGATCAGGTAAACTGGATTAAAATTGAAGGAGAGAGCGGTAGTATTGTTGCAGGAAACTTAAATGAACCTGGTGATTTACAAGCTCTATGGGCTGAAACCTTAGGGCCTTTTCTAAATTGGTCTCTTGAAACAAAGGCTTTATTTGACAAAGTTTTTCTTTCTTCCAAAGCCAAACCTATTCATGATTTGCCCAAGGGAGATGAACCTATTAACCAAACAGAGGCAGTAAAACAAAGCAAAAAAGCCTTAATAAGCACTTTAAATTTATCTCAAGAAGATTTTTCCAATCTTTTTATTACCTGTGATTTTTTGCTAGGTAGCAATGGTGCTGCCGATAGCGACCCCGAAGAAGGAGTTTGGGCAGTTTGTTTTTACCAAAATGAACAAGGTCCCTTACTCTACCAAGTCAATCTTTCAAGCCTTGACGGCTCTATCTATTTATTAAACGATAATCAAAACAGTCAAGGCTAGCATCTCCTTTCCCCTTTTTCTTTTAAAGAAAAAGGGGCTTTTATTTTATAAAGAAATTACCATAATAGCCTCATCCTCTTTATCAATATAAGTTGTAAAACCTAATTTTTGATAAAAACGAAAGGCTTTATTGGCCTTTTGTACCGATAAAGAACCCTGAGCATAGCCTTTTTCTTTCATATACTTAAACATGCCTCTCATTAACTTTTTTCCTATTCCCTGATTTCTATACTCAGGTAAAAGAGCGATGGCAAATTCCGGGGTATGGTCATCAATGTTCCCATATCCTTTCGGATTCCCGTTTAATAATCTTATCCACACCATCCCTACCACTTTCTCATTTTCAACAGCCATAAGGCCATAATCTTCTTTTTTAGCAAAAAAATCTTCAATAAATAATGCAATTCTTGGTTCTTTAACAATGGATTTAGGTATAGGATGGTTTACATCTTTTTGAAAAACAGATAAATATAAAAATTTTTCCATTAAAGGTAGTGCCTTTTTTGAAATAGGTTTAATCCTTATCATTGTTCTCCTCCTTATAGCATTATTTCACCATACTGCTTTTAAGTATACAGTACTACATTCTCTTTGAATAGAATCCATAGTACAATAAATGATTTTCTCCTTGACAAATTGAACAGGTTCCTGTATATTTATTATTGAACAGGTACCTGTTTAATAATTTTAAAGGAGAATATATGATGAATAACACAGAAAAAAACTTTACAGAAATGTTTTGTCAAATACATAACTATGCTCGTTTCTACCAACATTATGACATGCGAAATAGAAGAGCGGAAGAAATTCCTCACCAGGGGCAAGGACGGTTACTGGCTTTGTTAAAGTTAAAGCCTGAAACCACCCAAAAAGACCTAGCTTACTTGCTTGGTATGCGCCAGCAATCTGTAAGTGAACTTTTAAAAAAGCTGGAAGAAAAAGCCTATATCACCCGTAAGCCTTTTGAAGAAGACAAACGTATTACCATTATTTCTTTAACCCCTGCCGGAGAAAAGGCGGCTGAAAATATTTCAGATAAAAAACATGGTGATTTTGAGGCTCTTTTTAGCTCTTTCACTCCTCAAGAACAGGAAGAGTTAACAGGTTATTTGGGCCGTATTACAAAAGGCCTTGAAAACTTGTTAGAAGAAAAAGACCCCAACTGGCAAGAACACTTTCCCTTTAGAGGAGGTTTTCCTCAGGGTGGCAGAGGCTGCTCTGGTAAGGCGAAAAACCATCCTGTCTCTCAAAGAACCTTTCCATTTCCAGGTCATAGGGGCCCACAAGGTCCTCACAACCACGGTTATCCACACCACGAAAACTCCCCAATAGATCACAGAGGCCATTTTCCTCATGGCGGTTCTCCTATGGGCCAAGGTCCCCGAGGCAATTTCTCTATAGAAGAAGGTTTTTATGACTCCACAGAAAATTTTTCCAATCAAAAGCCTTTTAATGACAACCGCCCCTGTCCCTCTAAGAATCCTAGAAGAAGAAAAATAAACCGTCAAAAAAACCCAGGCTATTATTCTTCTCATGTAGATGAAAAAAAAGACGAGGAAAACTGATTCGTAAAGTAAGTTTAAAAGCTGTAGTTTTCGCTACGGCTTTTTCTTTTTCTATAAAACCAAGTAAAAATAGGCAAAAATAAAACCCTCCTAAATACCACGATTTAGCAGAGTAACAATATTTGTTATATAGGCCTTTGGCCTTTTACCGCAGGGCGCAATTTACTTTGCCGCCGCTGCCTTACATTTTAATGGTTAATTACCATTTTCGTACACTTTTCCATAGACTCCGTAACTTAAAAGGTTTAACATTTTTGCTACGGTTAATGCTTTTCCATAAGGGTTTTGTTTTTGGTAAATTTGGTAAATTTCCTGAAACATTTTATCTACTTCTTTATAGTCTGCCAAAGGTAAGTAGTTACCCCCATCTTGTATAAACAAGGTTTCATATTCTTTTTCAAAGCCTAATGATGTAGCCAAATTTTCAAATAAATTTTTATCTACCATCACCATGTTTTGAGAATAGCGATTAAGGTTGTCCGGCAGTGGCTGATAAGCCTTATCACTATCGATAAAATACATACCACTAAAGGTTAAAGGGTAGGTTTTTCCATTAATTTCAAATTCTCCATCTTCGCCAAAGGCTTGCACAATTTTAACCATGTGCCGGTTTTGAGGGCTATTCATTTCTTTTGCCCCATGGTAATCTCCATGATAATCAATGTATAGTTCTTTCATTTTTACTCCTTTACTTGGTTGTTTAAATAAAGTTTCCTCCTTTTTAGTGATATGCTTGTTTAAACAAGCATATCATTATTAATTATACCATATTCTTTACTAAATAACACTGGTTTTGTTGAGGTATTCTTTTCTTTTATTTCTCATCCACTTCTGCTAAAATAAAGGATTAAAAAACAGCTCCCTTTACATGCTTATCAAGGGAGCTGTTTTTTATATGATCCAGTATTTAGATCCATCGATTTTTCTATCTAAAAATCCGTATTCAATTAAATACCTGCGCAACGTTACATAATCAAAATAAATGGCTTCAATTTTTTCATTTACTTCTTTTTCCGTATACTCTTTTCCCTTTTCAAAGGTTTTTGCAATTTCTGTTAGAATGACCACTTTCTTTTTTTCCTTTACAGGAAAATTGCTTAACTTTAACGGTTGGGTACTTTCAAAAGCCGATTTAATAATTTTATCAGCTTCCTTTAAGGTGATAATATATCGATCGTCATAGTAAACTGCTTCATCATGAATAGGCATCATGGTTTCCTCCTTGGAGCTTTCTCTTTCAAAAGCTAATTGATATAGGGCCAAGTATAATTTAGCTTGTTTCGCCTTTTCTCTAAAGGTAAATTTTTGCCTGCGAATGGTGGCAGGGGTTAAGGATAACTTTTCAGCAATTTCTTTATCGCCAAACCCTTGGGCAAATAACTCTAACAAATTTTTCTGATGATCTGTTAAGGTATTGTACTTACTGTCCCACTTGTTCAGCATAAAAAAGTTTCCTCCATGAGCCAGGAGGATATGCCTCTCCACCGCTTTTTCTGCAGTATAAAACCGCTCTTCCATAGGAAACACTTCTCCTTTTGGAAAGCGGCGGTTACAGTACCTGCAAGCATATTCCTTTAGTTCCTCGTCCAGATAATATCCTTTTACTACCTCTTCTAAAGGTGTTTTTTCTAAATCCATTCTCAATCCCTCCCCTCTCATCTTATAGCAGTTCTCTTTTTATTTCAACATAAATTAATTTTGTTTGTTTTATCCGCAAACTTATTGTTCTTTTAGTTGTTTGTTGATGGTTTTTTTAAAATATGTTATTCTTAATTGCTAGATTTCATTTAAGGAGTATTTATGAAACAAGTTTTAGGTTGTATTCGAAAAGCCGATAGAGATTTTCATATGATTCAATCGGGGGACAAAATTGCCATTGGGGTTTCCGGAGGAAAAGACAGTTTGCTTTTATTATACGCCCTCTCTTTATACAAGCAGTTTTCTAAAAAAGACTACTCCCTTCACGCCTTTACCATTTCCTTAGGCCTTGAGCCTTTTCATACAGATTCTATTAAGGCCCTTTGTGATGATTTACAGGTCCCTTTCACCCTTCGAAAAACCGATATTGCCCAAATTTTATTTGAAGAGCGGAAGGAAAAGAACCCTTGTGCCCTTTGTTCTAAAATGCGCAGGGGTATTCTAAACAATTTGGCCAATGAGTTTCATTGTAATAAATTGGCCCTTGGCCACCATAGTGAAGATGCTATTGAAACCTTATTTATGAGTTTATTGTACGAAAACCGTTTACATACCTTTCACCCAGTCACCTATCTTTCCAGAGCAGATATTACCGCTATACGGCCAATGGTGTATTTAAATGAAAAACATATAAGAAAAGTATCCCATCAGCTTCAATTGCCTGTTGTAAAAAATCCCTGCCCTGTAGATGGCCATACCAAACGCCAAGAAATGAAGGATTTACTAGATCAGTTAAGCAAAACTTATCCTCAAATTAGGGAGGGAGTTCTCCATGCCCTTAGAAGTGACAAACAATACGGTTTATGGGAAAAACCTGAAGAAGATTCTTTTCATTGGTAAAATTATTAGTACCTAAAGCATGTCCTTCTATAAAAAACCTCCTACTGTAGTTATATTCTACAATAGGAGGTTTTTTACTACAATGTCCTTTTTAGAGGATGCGGTCTATATACAGTAGGTGGTTTTTTATAATGGGTACAATTGATCTTCATAGTTTTCTACATAATAACGTAAATTCTTTCTTCCCCTTACCAGCACCTTATGGCCTTCCCCCTCCAGCTTTTCTTTTTGTCCCTCAATTCCTTCAGGGTATTTGGGGTTTAACTCTCCTCCTGCTTTTAGTGTACGCCAATAGGGGGTTAAATTTTCTTTTCGTTGAAAACTGGCCCAAGCAGCAATGGAAACAAATATCCCTGCTGTAATAGGCTCCGTAAAGTCTCCATGATGCTTTACTGCCAAATGTTTTCGTATTTCCCCAATGGTGGTCAACTTCCCTTTAGGAATTTTTTTCATCACTTCATCATAATATAGGGGTGGGGCAAAAAACATTTTTTCTCCTCCGTATTTTTCAATGGTTTTTTCATCGGTAATCCTTTGCATTTTAGGCATATCTTTGTTTGATGAAGCATTTGATTAAAGTCCTTCGTTTTTTCATTGGCCATGGTATCCCTCCTTTATAGGTAAAGGATAGTGAATTAAATAAGCAGATGCAATGAGATAGTTTGTAAACTTTCTATTTTTTTCTTTTCTTTCTATTTTTTTGCACTTCCTGTTTCTCTATCTTTTCTCCACGTAGTTGAAACAGCTCATCTCGAAGGGCAGCCGCCTTTTCAAAATCCAAAGTTTTGGCAGCTGAAAGCATTTGATCTTCCAATTTTACCAATAGTTGGGCCTTTTCTTCAGCACTCATATCTTTAGGTGCCTGGCTATCCAGCTTTTGGGTAATTTCCAAAAGGGCCTGCACGGTACTTTGTACACTTTGGGGCGTAATTCCATGGGCCTCGTTATAAGCCTGTTGTAAGGCTCTTCTTCTGTTGGTTTCGTCAATAGCCCGCATCATGCTGTCTGTCATTTTATCCGCATACATAATCACCCGACCCTCTACATTTCGGGCAGCACGACCTACTGTTTGAATTAATGAAGTTTGGCTACGTAAAAACCCTTCTTTATCTGCATCTAAAATAGCTACCAAGGCCACTTCCGGCAAATCCAATCCTTCCCGAAGTAAGTTAATCCCTACTAGTACATCAAATTCTCCTAATCGTAAATCTCTAATTAAGGCGGTACGCTCCATGGTTTCAATATCGCTATGAAGATAGCGTACCCGTACATCCATTTCTTTTAAATAATCTGTTAAACTTTCTGCCATACGTTTGGTTAAAGTGGTCACCAATATCCTTTGCCCTTTTTCCGCCACTTGGTAAATTTCCCCAAGGAGGTCATCTACCTGGCCTGTAGCAGGGCGCAAAATCACCGGTGGATCCAATAAACCTGTAGGGCGAATAATTTGCTCTACCGTTTGCTGGGTATGTTCCATTTCGTAAACCCCTGGCGTGGCAGATACATAAACCACTTGTTTTACCCGCTTTTCAAATTCATCAAAAACTAAGGGTCTATTATCAAAAGCAGAAGGCAGGCGGAAGCCATAACCCACCAAGTTTTCTTTTCTGGCCCTGTCTCCTCTGTACATGGCGCGAATTTGGGGTATGGTTACATGGCTTTCATCAATAAATACCATGTAATCTTTAGGAAAGAAATCTAATAAAGTATAAGGGGTATCCCCTGGGCTGCGTCCATCAAAGTAGCGACTATAGTTTTCAATGCCGGTGGTGTAACCCAATTCTTGGAGCATTTCAATGTCATAACTGGTACGCTGACTTAGTCGCTGGGCTTCTAAAAGTTTTCCTTCTTTTTCAAACTGAGCAACACAGATTTTTAAATCTTTTTCAATTTGCACAATGCCTTCTTCCATAGTGGTTTTATCCGTTACATAATGGCTGGCAGGAAATACACTAGCATGAAGAAGAGTGTTGATGGTTTTTCCTGTTACTACATCAAATTGACTAAGCCGTTCTATCTCGTCGCCAAAAAACTCTACCCGTATTCCCTTTTCAAAGTAGTTGGCCGGAATAATTTCCACCACATCTCCCCTAACCCGAAAGGTTCCCCGTAAAAAATCTATGTCATTTCTGGCATATTGAATATCCACTAATTTATATAGCAAGGCTTCTCTGGAGATTTCCATTCCAGGTCTTAGGGAAATCATTAACCCCTCATATTCTTCTGGAGCCCCCATACCGTAGATACAGCTAACGGAAGCCACAATAATGACATCTCTACGCTCTCGAAGGGCGGCCGTAGCACTATGACGAAGACGATCAATTTCTTCATTAATGGAAGCATCTTTTTCAATATACGTATCGGACGAGGCAATATAAGCCTCAGGCTGATAATAATCATAATAACTTACAAAATACTCTACCGCACTGTCAG
>CAZEIB010000046.1:5578-11818 GCA_964511785.1 uncultured Oscillospiraceae bacterium | reverse complement strand
GTTTATCATAGATTTACTAACTTTGGATCTGGTACAATTTTAGGGGGGCACTCCAACTATGACGATATATCCTCTTTCTTTTCTCTTGGTACAACTACAGAGGAAATGAAAAAAGATGTAATAAAAGTATTGTCCTATTGGAAAAATAACTGAATTTTTTAGATAACTGAGTGCCCGTACACAATGTTTCAACGTGTATGGGTTCTATAGTTGTTTTTCATGTAATGCTATTGAAGGTGCTTAAAACTATGGCCTCTACTACCCCAATAAATTATGGACTTTACCAGCACTCACAAAGAAGTACTATTTCGCACTAATCAGTACCAAGTATTATACGATAAATAAGGCGTTTTTTGGGGGCAGGTCACAGAGTTTATTGCAAAAAAACTAAGGAAATGGCTCTCAGATACAGGTGTACAAACACTTTATATTGAACCAGGTTCTCCTTGGGAGAATGGATACTGTGAAAGTTTCAATGGCCGCATGAGAGATGAATTTCTAAATGGAGAGCTTTTTGATACTCTATTGGAAGCCGAAGTTATGGCGAGACATTGGATGAAATACTATAATACACTTCATCCTCATAGCTCCCTTGGGTATAAACCACCATCTCGAAGCAATCTCTCTGCTTCTGCTATTTCTTGTGCCAATTTTTTTGGCATCGTCACAAATGGATAAAATCAAAAGCTTCACCCTGCTGATAAAACTGAAAATCAAGATGATCATCACAAGGGTAGCCTTCGAGTTCATTCATAACGTATACCTTGCCCCGTAAGGGACACTCATTTTTTGAAAATGGTTTTATTCATTGTTTTTCCTTTATATGCCGCTATTGTGGGTGTTTAAATCATTCTTCCCAGTTTCGTCATCTGTCTTAATTCCCAAACTACGCATCATTTCCATTACTTCAGATTTTCCTTCTGCCATGTATTTTGCGTTTTCAGGATCCAAGTAATTCATCAGAGTCATCAATTCCCCTACATGAGCTTTTTCTTCGTCCCGAATATCTCTTAACACCGCTTGTGCCACAACGTCATCCGTTGCGTGCACATGTGCATCATATAAAAAAATAGCTTCTAGTTCCGCCGCTATATCTATGCGTAGCGCTTGATACAACTCAATATTATTCATTTTTCGATTGATATTTCCAGAAAAAGGATTTGTAAATTCTGCCATAGTACTCTCCCGCTTTCTATAAAAACTAATTTTAGTATTTTTTAATAATTTTTTGCTCTGATCTCAAAATATCCTGATGGAAACAAGCATGTAGGACAAATTTTCGGAGGCGTTTTACCTCGGTGAATATAACCACAATTTTCACATTTCCATTCTGTTTCCTCTTCGCGTTCAAACACACGATGCTGCTCAATATTTTCTAGCAATTTTAAATATCTTGCTTCATGTTCTACTTCCACCTTAGCTACCTGTGTAAAGCAAGCATTTATAGCTCTAAAGCCTTCCTCTTCTGCTATGCGGGCATATCTCGGGTACAAGTTTTCCCACTCATCACGCTCTCCTGCTGCCGCATATTGCAGGTTTTGCTGTGTAGTACCAAGACCAACAGGATAATCTGCGTGTATTGCAATATTTTCTCCTTCAAATTCCTCAATGAGGAATTTGAAAAACCGCCGTGCATGCTCTCGCTCATTGCGGGCTGTTTCCAAGAAAACATTGGCAATCTGCATATATCCTTCTTCTTTCGCCTTGTCAGCATAATACGTATAACGGTTTCTGGCTTGTGATTCTCCTGCAAAAGCTTTTAGTAAATTTTCGGCCGTGTCTGTTCCACGTAATTGTTTCATTTTCCTTTCCTTTCTTTTTATCGGCACATGTAAAATAAAAAAGCAATAAAGACATTAGAAAAGCAAAGGCCCCTGCTACTTTTCTTAAATTACTGTGCGTTTGTATTGTGCTCAAGCGTCGTTGTAAACAATAATAACTATTGTTTTGGTCACAGTTTAAGAGTACTCCTTTTAATTTAAATAATCAATAATTTTTAAATTAAAAATATTTATTATTTAAAAATGACAAAAAATCATCTTTTATTCATGGTTTCCAAATTATCATTGCACAACATTCTGAAAATAAGGTTTTTGCATTTGCAATCCTATACCATCTCTCCTTCCAGCTGATGAAGCTTGCCATCATCCACTAGGAGGATTTTGTTTGTTTGATTGCCGTTTATTATAAATTTAACTTTCCCAGTTTCCAGCCCATTTGGGTTGGAAATTTTTATTTGATAGATAGTATCACTAAAATTATAGTGGATAGAAAAGTGCTTCCACTGCTGTGGAATACAAGGATTAATAGTAAGTATATTATTATTTTTGCAAAAGCCAAGAAGATTCTCAGTTCCCGCCCGGTACATCCAGCTTGCTGCACCTGTGTACCAAGACCAGCCACCACGGCCAATATGAGGATAAACCGAGTACACATCCGCAGGAACGGCAAAAGGCTCTGTCTTGTAGGTCATAGCACTGCGGAAGCTATCCGTATGGTTTATAGGGTTAATCATATGGTAAAGTTCCATAGCTTTATCTCCCTGTCCCATCTTCGCGTAGGCGAGAATGACCCACACTGCGGCGTGAGTGTATTGCCCTCCATTTTCCCGAACGCCGGGGAAATACCCTTTTATGTAACCAGGCTCACTTTTGCCTTTATCAAAGGGCGGAGCCAGCAGACGAATTAGTCCACTTTGATAGCTGATTAAATATTCTTCCAACGACTCCATTGCCTGCTTGGAACGCATGATATTCCCCACACCAGAAATAACGGACCAGGACTGAGCGATTGAATCTATTTTGCAATCCTCATTCATTATACTACCAAGAGGAGTTCCATCATCAAAATAAGCACGACGGTACCAGCGCCCATCCCACCCGTTCGCTTCGATGTCAGCTATAAGCTGTTCTCTGGTAGTTTTATAGCGGTGGGCTCTGTTTTCGTCCTGCTGCTCAATGCAAACAGCCTCCATTTTCTCTAATACTGTGCTTAAAAACCAGCCTAGCCATACACTTTCACCTTTTCCTTGGTCACCTACTGTATTCATACCGTCATTCCAGTCTCCGCCTCCCATAAGCGGTAGGCCATGCTTCCCGAATTTCAGCGATTTTTCCACTGCCCGGACACAATGTTCATAGAGAGGTGCCCTTTCATCGCTTAGAACCGAAGTTTCATACCTGTCTGTTTCTTCTTCGGAAAGCGGCACAGACTGTAAAAATGGTACTTTTTCTCCCCACACTTCTGCGTCTCCTGTAACCGTGACGTATTCAGCCGCAACATAGGGAAGCCACAGCAAATCATCGGAGAATTTGGTACGTACTCCATTTCCACGGGGTTCATGCCACCAATGCTGAACATCTCCCTCTTCAAATTGATGTGCCGCATGGTATAAAATCTGTTTTCGAGCCATTTTCGGATGCACATTTAACAGGGACAATGTATCCTGAAGCTGATCCCGAAAACCGAAGGCTCCACTGGACTGATAAAAGCCAGTTCTTCCCCAAAGACGGGCAGAAATTACTTGGTACTGCAGCCAGCCGTTTAGCATAAAATTCATGGAGATATCTGGTGTTTCTACCTGTAAAATAGATAGTTTAGATTTCCAAAATTCTTGAACTCTCTTTAATTCTGCAGTGGCATTTTCTACGGTTTTGTATTTTTTGGATATTTCTGACGCTTGCTCTGCGGATTGAGCCGCTCCCATTAAAAAGACAATGGTTTTCTCTTCTTCGGGTGCCAGCACTACTTCTACCTGAAGTGCTCCGCAAGCATCCGCTCCTCTTCCTACCCAACCGGAAAGAAATTCCCGGCTCAGTGCCTCCGGTGCCTCCAAGCCTCCCTTGCCTAAAAACTCTTCTCGATTGGCGGTAATCCAGCGTATCTTCTCCGAGGTATCTAAAAAACATAATGTATCGCTGAAATCTTCACTGACGGAATTTTTAAGAAGCAGCACGCCTTTGTCTGATATACTGCTTACAATATAACGATTGCTTTTTTCAGGAAACTCTCCCAGTACCGGCTGGATAAACATTGTAACCCATAGAAACAATTTCTTTGGTTTCCTCATTAATATAAAATGATTTGTTTTTAAGCTGTATTGTGCTGATTTTCACGGCATCACTTTGGGGAACATATTGTGTAAGCAGCTGATTTATTCCGTGACTTTCTCTTTTATATTTCGTGTAGCCAAACCCATACACCGCTGAGTAAACTCCCTTTTCACGAACTGGCAACATTGTTGTGGTCCATGATTTGCCGGTTTCCCAGTCGGTAAGATAAAAAACCTCTCCCGGACGATTTGACACCACATCAATACTCCATGGAGTAATACGGTACTCATGACTATTTTGGTACCAGCTGTACCCTGAGCCGGTTTCTGTCGTTAAGGTTCCAAAATGAGGGTTTGCTAAAATATTAGACCAAGGAGCCGGCGTATTTTGTCCACTGTCAAACTGCATTATATATTCCTTACCGTCGGAAGAAAAACCTCCAAACTCATTGTAAAAAAATGGTGGATTGTCTGTCAGTGAACCTGTGGGATATTCCCTCTCGTCAGAAGAAAAATGACGCTGTGGAGGCCAGTCCATTGGTACAGTATGCTGTATTTGCTTCTCAATACTTGCGGAAGCTTTTAAAACAAGTCGGGCGGTCTGTTCAAAGCAATAAATTTCACTCTTTGTCATCTCCTGAGAATCAATCAGAAAAATGGAGGTCTGAATACCACTGTTAACGTATAGAGTATCTGTAATGATGTTATTCAGCCGCTCTGTCAGAACAGCTCCTTCTGCCAGTACTACCATGTCCACAGAAATTCCCAGCAGATGCCAGTATCCCTTTGCCTTTAAAACATCTTTTACTAGACGGATAGAATCAGATTGTTCCATTCGTATAAGCAGAATCGGCAAATCGCCCGACACACCGAATTTCCATAAATCTGATATTCCACCGGTAGCAAGACATTTGTCGCCTGTATGTCTATATTGCTTTAAAGGGCTTAAAAACAGCAGATGTGACAGCAGGTTTTGGTATAATTCTATTTTCTCCCCAGTAATATTCCTATATTCGCTTTCGATGCTGCCTCGTTCCAAGGCGGTAGCAAAAGCCTGACGTATCTCTTGCAGCGTATCATATTTTTCCGCCAGCGGCAGCAGACGTTCTTCACTTTGAGCTGTTGCCGTTACAAAGGATAAAGACACGCTTTTCCCGGATTTTATATTTATGCTGGTTCTTATGCACATAACAGGATCCAGTACCGCTCCCACGGTACCTGACAGATGGGTGTAAAGCCCTTGTGGATTTTCAGCTGTTCGGTTTCTGCCTAAAAAGCGTGTACGATCGGTTTCCACTTCAATTTGTCCTATTTCCTCGGTAT
This sequence comes from uncultured Oscillospiraceae bacterium, assembly GCA_964511785.1. Taxonomy (GTDB): domain Bacteria; phylum Bacillota; class Clostridia; order Christensenellales; family Aristaeellaceae; genus CAYFQH01. The sequence goes on along the minus strand of CAZEIB010000046.1, from coordinate 6,444 downwards.
CCGCCACCAGAAAATGTGCCAGCCACATACCTCTGTCATCTTCCGTTCTTGACCGGCGATGAACATATATACCGTTGTTGGCAGGCAGCAGATCCGTTTCCATAAATAAATTGCTAAATGTGGAATGAGACCTGTCCGCCGATTGATTTGTAAGTATTGGCTCAAAGTAACTGGTAATTTCAATATTAGTGTCTTTTTTTCCGGTATTTTTAACGGACAGTCTGCGTATTTCAACATCATCACCCGATGCCACTACAACTTCAGTGGTGGTCTTAAGCTCACCGTCTGTTCGGTGGTAGGTCACTTTGTTTTCTTCAAAAGCTAAGCTGAATTTGTCTGGTATTTTCTTGGTGGGTGCGTAGGTGGAGGACCATATCTCGTTGGTCTGCATATTTCTTAAATAAAAGAACATACCAAACTCGTCCAGTAATTTGTCTTCACGCCACCGGTTAATTGCTACCGTACGGTTGGTGCTGTAACCAGTGCCCCTGTCTGTTAACATAACCTGATAATTTCCGTTGGTTAAAACATGAACTCTCGGCAGTCCTTTCTGCAGAGAATGAAAGCTTCTTGAATTGGGTTTGTTCAGCTTGCTAGGTGACGGCAGGCTAGAAAGACTGTGCTCATTAACTTTTTTCAGAGAAATACCGTCAGGCACTCTTTCCTCCAGCAGAAGACGGTACGCCTCAATTTCTGGATTACGATGAAATCTTTCCTGCATGGTGTTGTGATTTTTCAAGTTGTTTATAGCCAGCAGACTCATTGCCTGATGGTGAACCATATAGCTTTTAACAATTACCCTGCGCGGCTCAAACTGCAATCGTGATTTAGTGTAATCCGCCGATTCATAAAAGCCATAATCTCCT
>CAZEIB010000046.1:0-5568 GCA_964511785.1 uncultured Oscillospiraceae bacterium | reverse complement strand
TTAAAAATGTGGAGTAAGGAGAGACAACTGTGTCTTCGGAAAGACCACGCTTCAGCCCCAGCCAAGGAACTCCCATAGCCTTGTATTGATAATAGTTTTGCTTGTCAAGCAATGCATATTGTGATTCTGAAATACCCCAGGGTATATTCTTCCTCTTTCCGTATTCAATTTGATTTTTAAGCACAAAGGAATAAGTTTCATCTAGCAGGGTATTGGGATAGGTTTTCATGGTAATAAGAGGCATATAGTATTCAAACATAGTACCTGTCCAGGAAAGAAGTCCCTTGTAACGGTTTGAAACCGTCAGAGAACGCCCTAAATAAGCCCAGTGTTTTGCCGGCACTTCGCCTCGGGCAATGGCAATATAGCTGGCTTGCCTTGCCTCCGATGCCAAAAGGTCATAGCAGGAGGCAGACTGCTTCTCCTGGGTAACATCATAGGATATGGCAAAAAGCTCTTTTTCCTTGTTGTAAAGAGGACGGAAGCTAACCTCAGCGGACAGCTGATGTATCCTGCTGATTATCCCAGCATAGTTTTCTATTATGGCTGTTATTTGTTGTTCTGTCTGCAGCAGAGTATTTTTTACCTTTAAAATCCACTCCTCTAAAACAGAAAAATCTTTTTCTTCCACACTATGGATTTCCTTTATTAATAGATCCGCCTTTTCTACCATTTCCTTGCAGTTGCCTGGCAGCTGATTTAACGGAATATTACGAGAAACATCTCTAAGAAGAGGATGCAAAACAGACTCTGCACCCTTTTCTATTTCCATTTGGACTTCCCGGGGCAACATTTCCAAATGCTTAAGTACAGGATATATCTGTTCTATTTCCTTATAATGTTCGTGCAGCATATGCTGAATCTTTGTGTACCAAAGATTTTTTTTGTCTACACCGCCGCTTGAGAGAGCCGCAATAAATTTGGATAACCCCTGATAATACGTTAATAGATCTATGTCGGAGGATTTTTCCGGCAAGTCCATTTCCCCGACTATACCTGCAAACAGCAGGAAATACTTTTCCCGCTCCTGCTTATCTATACATAGAAGGGTATCGAAAAGACCGCTCCAGAAAATATTATCCGCTATGGGACGACTTAGATATTCCCCGAGCCCACTTTCCAGTGTCATTAAATAACCCGTATAATTTCCGCTGTCTACGGTAGATATAACCTTCGGCTCAATAACTTTCAGGGTGCGGGTATTGTACCAGTTGTATAAATGACCCTCCCATTTATCCATCTGTTCTAATGTTTCTGTAGTTTTTAATACCAAGTGAAACAATTCTGACGTACCAATATATCCAAAATCCCGTGCGGTCAAAACAGCCAGCAGGCCAACGCCTATATTGGTGGGTGACGTACGATGGCTGTCACCTTTCAAAGGATTTTCCTGATAATTATCAGGAGGGAGGAAGTGACTTCTGCTGCCGGTAAGTTCCTCAAAGTAACGCCATGTTTTTCGTGAATAAACGCTCAACTTCCCCATATCCTCCGAAGATATGCGGCTGATGTGGGGCTTGGGTTGACAGCTGATTTTGTAAGCAATAACTGGTGACAAAAGCCATACTGCAAACAGAGGTATTATCCAGTATCTTCCGGTAATCACTGCAATAACGGTTAAAATGACTGCCTGAAAAATAGCCGACTGCATAAACACCACATAAGAAAGTAAGGTATTGCTTTGACGGCGCTCCTGATCTGAGGAAGTAACCCATTCCAAAAGATTTTTGCCTGTAATTAATGTTCTTGTCAAAGAAATAAGTATTGAGCGCAGGCTGCACCATGCTTGGTGAGGCAGGAACGCCAGCGCCAGTCCCCCTTGCAGCAAAGCAGATTTAATTCCACTTATAGTTGTTCTGTACTGGCGGCTTTTTCCAACTTTTCTTACCACCTCTAAGAGAGCTGTTATTAAGTTCATAATTATGGGAAAAACTGCTGTAATCATAACGGAAAAAATCCAAACAAGGGAATTTCCGGGCAATACCGTAAGGGATAAAATTACAATAAGCATTAGTACCGGATGCAGTGTACTGCGGCGCAGGTTATCGAAAATTTTCCATTTGGACAGCAGAGACAGGGGATTTGTAATATATTCTCCCTTATCATTTTTCAGTCTTCTTCCCAGCAGCGGAAGAAGCTGCCAGTCACCCCGTATCCACCGAGACTGTCTGGCGGAATATGCCTTGTAGCTGCCGGGGCAATCGTCTATTAGAATTAAATCAGCCACAAGGCCTGCTCTAAGATATGAACCTTCCAGTAAATCGTGACTCAATACCCGATTGTCGGGAATCTTTTTTTCCATTACAATACGAAATGCATCTAAATCATAAATACCTTTTCCGGTAAAGATTCCTTCGCCGAAAATATCTTGATAAATATTGGATACTGCACCGGCGTAGGGATCTATCCCTTTTTCATTGGAAAAAATACGTGAAAATAGCGTTTGCCCTGCACTTTCTAAATCTATCTCAATTCTTGGCTGCAATATTCCATATCCTGCTGTAACTATTCGTGTGTCTAGGTCTATTACAGGACGGTTAAGGGGGTGCGCCATTGTTCCAATCATTTTATTAGCCATTCCAATGGGAAGAATCGTATCGCTGTCTAAGGTAATGACATATTTTATGGGAATGCTGGCTAGCTCATTGGAGGACCGGTATAAAAAACTGGTGTTTCTGCTGCCCGAAAGCAGCTCATTAAACTCCATTAATGCGCCTCTTTTTCGTTCCCATCCAATCCAGATATTATTGCTTTCATTGTATCGGCGCTCCCTGTTAAAGAAAAAGAACTTGCTTGGCTGGTTTGGGGCATATTTTTGGTTAAGCCTTCTAGTTTCGGACATAGCTTTTTTTATAATGGATTCATCTTGTTTTAAATGTTCGGTAGAAGCATCTTTGAAAGCGCCCAGAATAGCGAAATAAATATTCGGCTCCCGGTTTCGCAGGTATTGCTCTTCCAGAGAGTCAAATGTTTTCTCTGCCTGCTCAGTGCTGGACAATATAATAGGCACCGCAACTACGGTGCTGTACTGTTCCGGAATTTTATTGTCAAATGACAGCTTGGGAAAAAATGCCGGTTCATAAATTTTTGTCAGTAATTTATTGGTTATATGCTGTGACAGCTCAGAAGCCGGAATAAGGATTACAACTGCTACAAGGACAGCCCAAAGAAATTGATGGCTTTGGACGGAAAGCACGGTATAAAGTATTGCAAGGGTAGTAAGCACACTTGTCAGCAAAACCATAAGTACGGCATAGAAATGCCTTGAGACTCTGCCTTTTTGATGTTTTTTGGAAGGCAGGGTTTGGACAGAGAGTTTTTTCAGCAGTATATCCCTGCCTTCATCAATTAAATAATACCCTACGTGAGTATAGCGCAGCTCGCCAGATATCTTTTCAGCTGTATCGCCTTCTCCGGCGTATTTATCTTTTGCTTCCTCCGCAAGCCGTACAGCTGTCTGGGCAACTTCCGGTTCACTGCAAGAGGAATGCTTTGCCAATCTCTCCACGGCTTTGCAATAGTAACTTTGACTTTCATCATCCATCTGTAGATAGTATTTTCCCGGATCACCCTCAAGTATGCGGGATACATTGCTGTGCTTTCTAATCATTTTCCCCCAGTTAATGTGTTCAAACTCATTAATGGTATTAATATAATTTCCCATTAGAACGGCGAATTCAGCCCGCTGGATATGTTCCTTTTCTATTACCTCAGACAAAGTAGTGCGGTATCGGAGCACTATATCCTCTAACTCTTTATGCCGTACAGCATAAAGATCATCATCCTGGAGAAAATAACTATGAAGGTTCTCAATGAAAGAAAGGCGAGGTAGGCCATTTTTGGCAATTTTTTTCTTAAATAACTGATTTTCGGAAAGCAAGAGATTTCCTTTTTTGATGTCCGCGTATACTTGATATGCATCCTGTCTTTGTTTACGGATACTAATAGTTTCCTGACAGATTTCCCAAATATCATTTACTAATACTAGGTAAAGAACATAAGGAAAACTATTTATCTCTCGTTCTAGTAAAGGAGAGCTTATCTGATAATCTTCTAATGCCTGTGAAAAGGACTGACCATCCAGCCTTCCACCGCCGGTATGAACTATGTGGGATGATAAGATTATAACCTTGGGAATCCCTTTATAACTGCCGCTTTTTTCGAGGGGCAAATCGGAGAGAATTTTTATTGGTAAACTATTCTCTAATATTTGCACCAGTTCTTCTATTTTATAAAAATTGTCCAGCAGCCATTCTTCAGCAGTGGTTATTTTTATATTGTGGGATAAATCCTCCTGCAAGTCATTATAAAATAACAAAATATCCTGATATTGCTTATGAAATTTTAAAACGAGTGAACTCGCAACAGTTTCTCTTGATTTACGACTTGAAACCTTTAACAATTACAGCACGTCCTCTCATGATAGGCTTGTTATCTCAGTTGAAATAATATTTACAACTTGTAATCAATCAGTGTAAGGTAACAAGCATTCTCAATACAAGGTTGATGCAAGTATATTCTAAGGATTTGGTAAGATTTATGCCACCATAAACACTGCAACCGCTCCCGGACCCGCGTGAGCTCCAATCACCGGACCGCCCGGAGCTATTAAAAACTCCTCTACTCCTAATCTTTCGTGAATTATTTCTTTTACATAATGGGCATCTTCTTCACAATCTCCATGGCTTATAAAACATATTTTTTCAAACTGTTCTCCGACTTTTCTAACTAACTGGTCTACCAGCTCATTAAGCGGATTTTTTCGTCCCCGTCTTACGCTGACAAGCTGTGCCTCTCCCTCTTTATTTACCGTGAATACAGGCTTTACGCCTAGAAGAGAACCGACAACCACTACTGTCTTGGATATTCGCCCTCTACGGTGGGCATAATCTAATTTATCTATCATAAAAAATTCTACCAAGTCATTTTTCTTTTGCTCTAGCCAGTTGGTAAGACTGCTCAAGGACATACCCATATTTTGCCGCTGTACCGCCAGCCAAACAAGTAAACCCTCCCCCAAAGATACCGAAAGGGAGTCTACAATGAAGATGACTTGATCTGGATATTTAGGACGTAATTCGGCGGCAACACTGCGAACATTCTCTATTGTGTCGCTCATTCCAGATGAAAACGCCACATGCAATATATCCTGCTCCTGTTTTAATACAGACTCAAAAGCTTCTGTTATCTTCTGAGAATTTACTTGAGATGTTTGGGTAAGAGCCCCTTCACGCATTTTATTATAAAAGTCTTTATAGTTTGCATCGGTACTTTGAAAGCTTTTTCCGTCAATGGAAAAAGTCAAGGGCATTGAAATAATTCCATATTTTTTTAGATATTCCTCCGGCAAGTCACAGCTGCTGTCAGTGATCAACTTATATTTATCAGACATAGTAACCCTCCTTTACATAATTAGAAGTTTTAATTTTATTTTCCATTATTATTTGTAGATAAAGTTATATTTCTGTTTTTCAATAAATTTTATTCAAAAAAGGTTTTGAAACCAAATGATTCTCCTTCGTTGGTTTTTCAATATTACTTCACCCTTAGTATACTACTATAATATGT
>CAZEIB010000045.1:0-11953 GCA_964511785.1 uncultured Oscillospiraceae bacterium | reverse complement strand
AACACAGAGCTTTTATTTTTTTGTCTTTTCAGCCTTTTTTAAGACTTTTTCTTCTGTTTTTATACAAACCTCTTAATACTTCTCATTAGTTTTCGTCATTATGTTTATATTTGAAAATAATATTTTTTTTCATTGCTAGATGTAAATCTTTTTGCTATAATGCTTATATTGCAAACGAAACAAGGTAAGCTTATTGTAACAATTAACATAATTGTTTCTTGAAATGTAAGATAACATTTTTATTGCTTCAATATTCATGAAGTTTGTATGGATATGTGCAAATTTCAATACTTGCTTCCAATTTTCTTAATTTTGCATTACCATTACCCTTTTATTATAAGGAGGTTTTTTAGTGATAGATTTACAAAGCATGACTGTTGTAGCTTTACGTCAATTTGCCAAAGAAAATCAAATTACATTAGGTACGGGTTTGTCAAAAGCCGAAATTATTCATAAAATACAGTCTGCTCTTAATAACAGCCCTACAGATTTACAAAAAGAAAGCACTGCCACCCATACAGGTTCCGAAGCTATTTCCTCCCGAGAAAAAGCAGAAAAAGAGGCAAAGGAGGAAAAAGATTCTCTTTCTCCTCCAATCAAGCCCGGTCCCCATAACGATATTGTCTATTCTGCCACTCCTGCTTGGCAAGCTCGCTCTTCTACCCCTAAATCTCGTAGCGGGTCTGAAGTAAAACGTTCCCAAGGTGGCCTTTCCCCAATGCGTTTTGGGCCTGGATCAACCACCGCACCCACCCGTTTTGGACCTGAAAGTGGCTCCTCTCCTTCCCTAACTCGTTTTGGGCCAAGTTCTACTTCTGTTGTTTCTGTTCTTTCTCAAGGAAATGAAAATGTCGGAAGAAAAACAGCTGCCCCACCCCCTACAGGACAATTTACCCCTAAAACTGTTGCAGGTCCTACTCCAAGCTTTTCTGAGTTAACTGTATCGGAACTTTTAGGAGATGGTAAGGGTATTTTAGAAGTACTACCCGACGGTTTCGGTTTTTTACGCGATGACAGCTTTTCTTCTTCTCCTAAGGATATCTATGTATCTAACGCACAAATCAAACGTTTTTCTTTGCGTACAGGAGATCAGGTTGAAGGGAGGGTTCGCCTTCAAAAAGATGGAGAACGTTACAGTGCTTTAATTTATATTACCTCTATTAACGGACAAAGCCCTGAAGAGCAAACTAAAAGTGAATTCGCACAATTTATTCCCACCTATCCTAACCGTTTAATCCCTTTAAAAGAATCTTTAACCACTTCTTTTGCTCAAACTTTTGCCTTATCCCAATCCCTTGCTCCTTTAGGCTTTGGTCAACGTTCCTTAATTGTTGGAGAAAATTTTCTTTTTACCCCCTCTTTGTTTTGGGAATTAAAAGAAGTATTTGATTTTTCTCAAGAAGAAAACCATGCTATTATTGGAATTTGTTTAAATCAATCGCCGGAAGATGCCGCAGAGCTCAAGGCTCATTTCCCTCATGAGTTTTTCGTTTCTTCCTTTGAGCAAACCCCTGATGTTCATATTCGAGTTACCGATTTGGCTTTAGGACGAGCCCAGCGTTTAGTGGAAAATGGGAAAGATGTATTGCTTTTTGTTGATAATATTGGTGCATTAGCTCTAGCCTACCAATCCTTGTCCTTACAAAATATTCGCGGTTCTGCCACCGCCCTTTCTCCAAGTGCTTTAAGTAGAACCATGCAATTTTTAGGTGCCGCTAGAAATACTTCGGAAAAGGGAAGTTTAAGTATTATTTCTACTTTTTATTTAAAAGAAGACACCTTTGATCAAATGCTTCTGCCTTATTTGGTACAAGGAGCCAATAATACTCTTTTCTTTCGTTATTCTCCTTATCAAAACCGCTATTACATGGATTTAGAAAAGAGTATGACCAAAAAAGCAGAAAGGCTTTTAAGTAAATCAACCTTACAAGTCAATCAAATCCTTAAACAAGTTTTCTCCAACCTGTCCTCTGCTGAAATTGAAAATTTTTATCAGAATCATATTTTCCAAAAGGACACTTTAACCCAAAGCCAAAAAGCCCTTGCCTCTTGGATAAAAAAACTTAAATAAAAGTAATTTTTTCTTTTTCCTTTAGGGAAAATACTTGCATTATCAATTCGTTTATGATATTATTAGTAGGTGGCCATTGGTCAATTTACATACGCAAAAGAGGTGAGTTTGCATGAAAAAAGATATCCATCCCAACTACGGAAAAGCAACCGTTCGTTGCGTGTGTGGTGAAACATTTGAAACCGGTTCTACCAAACCAGAGTTGAAAGTTGAAATTTGTTCCAAATGTCATCCTTTCTTTACTGGAAAGCAAAAACTGGTTGATACTGGTGGACGTGTTGATCGCTTTAAAAAGCGTTTCGGCCTGTAGTGTTATTCTTAGGAAGAGGCAGATCTTATCAGGTCTGCCTCTTTTATCATTCATATATAGAATTGAGTTGATTTTATGAGTATTGCCCAAAAAAAAGGTAGAGTGGACATCGGTGGTCAAGCAGTAATGGAAGGGGTTATGATGAAATCTCCTGAGGCAATTGCCATTGCTGTACGTAAAGAGGACGGGTCTATTGTTGTTAAACGCGAAGAGTATACCCCTTCAAGCAAAAAACATAAATGGATGGGATTACCCATTATTCGCGGGGTTATTAATATGGGCACCATGTTTTCTATGGGTATGCGTACCTTACAAACCAGCACTGAAATGCTTGGTATGGAAACTGAAGAGCCTACTAAATTCGAATTATGGTTATCTAACAAGTTTGGTAAAAGCATTGATAAAGTGATTATGGCCGTTGCAGTAGTTTTGGCCATTGTTCTTTCTGTAGGGCTGTTTATTATTTTGCCGGAAGTTGTGGCTTCTTTGGTTCGAAAAGTCATCCATAATCGGGTGGTGGTAAACTTAATCAGCGGTGTGGTGCGTATTTTAATACTAATTGCCTACATGATTTTTTGTGGTTTTGTGCCTGATGTCCGTCGCACTTTTCAATATCATGGAGCAGAGCATAAAACCGTTTATTGTTTTGAAAACAATTTACCCCTCACCCCTAAAAATGCCCAAACCTTTACTACTCTTCACCCTCGGTGCGGAACCAGTTTTATTTTAATTGTATTTGTATTGTCTATTTTGCTCTATACTGTTGCAGGTTATAATGGAACCAATTATCTTTTAAGGGTTTTAAGCCGTTTAGCACTGTTACCTATTGTGGCAGGTGTGAGTTACGAGCTTTTAAAAGGCCTTGCCCATGCTGATAATAAACTGGTTCGCATTTTACGCTGGCCGGGATTAATGATGCAAAAACTTACCACCAAGCAGCCTGACGATCAAATGGTAGAAGTGGCTATTGTGGCCATGGAAGCGGCTTTATATGGTCTTCCTCAAGGAGAACTGACCCCTGAGGGCTTTACCAGAATTACTTCCTTCCCTCCTGTCTATTTGAAAGAAGATTCCACTGAAGTTCCCCTCTCTTCAAGCGAGGAATGTTCTGCATGATTCTATCCACGATTGGAGATGCTTTAATAACCGGTAAAAACCTGTTGGCCAGTGCAAATATTGAAAACCCGACCTTTGATAGTGAAACCCTACTTTCCCATGTTTTAAATTCTTCTCGTTTTCATCTTCTTCTTGATAAAAGCCAACCTTTATCTCAGGTTCTTCAACAAGATTATCTAAAGCTTCTTCGCCAACGTGCTACAGGAACCCCTCTTCAATATATTCTTGAGGAACAATACTTTATGGGACTTCCTTTTTACGTTAATCACCACGTACTTATCCCCCGGAGTGAAACCGAGCTTCTTTGCGAACAGGTTCTCTTATATGGTAACAGCTTACATCAGCCCTGTTTAAAAGTATTAGATTTATGTACGGGTAGTGGTGCTTTAGCTATTTCTATTGCAAAGGCCTTACCTACTGCTAAGGTAGACGCCTGTGATATTTCCTTTGAGGCCCTTGAAGTATCCAAAAAAAATGCAGTTTCTCTTCAAGCTACCGTATCCTTCTATCAAGGAGATTTTTTACAAGCCATTTCTGGCAAGCAATATGATATTATTGTATCTAATCCCCCCTACATTCCTACTAAAGATATGGTTTCTTTACAAGAGGAGGTCAAGCAGGAGCCTCGTATTGCCCTTGACGGCGGAGAGGATGGCCTTTTCTTTTACCAAAAACTGGCTCAACAAGGAAAAAAGCATCTTTTACCCCATGGAAGAATTTTTTGTGAAATCGGTTATGATCAAGGAGAAAAGGTTCCGGAGCTCTTTCATCATCATGGGTTTAACCAAGTAAAAGTACTAAAAGACCTGCAACATCTTCACCGAATGGTGATTGCTTACTAATCATTTAGGAGAATATAATGTTTGATAGATTTGAATGGATGAAACATCGGTATGAGGAGCTTTCCACTGCTGTTTCTCAGCCTGAAATAATTGCCGATCAGGAAACTTGGCAAAAATTATTAAAAGAACATGCCTCCCTTGAAGCCGGTGTACAGGCTTGGGAAAAATATCAAAACCTACTGGTTGAAATTGAAGACAGTGAAGAACTGTTATCATTTCCCGATATGGCACAAATGGCTCAAGAAGAATTGAAGGTTCTTAAAGAAAAAAAAGAAATAATGGAACATCAATTAAAAATTCTTCTTTTACCTCAAGACCCCAATGATAGGCGAAATGTTATTATTGAAATACGAGGAGGCGCCGGTGGAGACGAAGCCAGTTTATTTGGCGCCTTACTTTTACGAATGTATACCCGTTATGCAGAACGTCACAATTATAAAATAGACCCTATTGCTATGAACTTAACAGAACTGGGAGGGGTTAAAGAAGCTGTTATTTCTTTAAGTGGTAGTGGCGCCTTTAGTAGATTGAAATTTGAAAGCGGTGTTCATCGTGTTCAAAGGGTTCCCTCAACAGAATCCAGCGGACGTATTCATACCAGTACTTGCACTGTAGCCGTTTTACCAGAGGCCGAAGATGTAGAAGTAGATATTGATCCTAATGATTTACGTGTGGATGTATATCGTTCCAGCGGCCATGGTGGACAAAGCGTTAATACAACTGACTCCGCTGTTCGTATTACCTATATTCCCACAGGCCTTGTGGTTACTTGCCAAGATGAAAAAAGTCAAATTAAAAACCGGGATAAAGCCATGAAAGTACTTAAGTCTCGTTTGTTTGAACAAATACAGGCAGAAACTGATGCAGCTTATGCTCAACATCGTAAAGGACAAATTGGCACAGGAGACCGAAGCGAACGTATTCGTACTTATAATTTTCCTCAAGGACGTGTTACTGATCATCGCATTGGCTTAACCTTATATAAAATTGATGAAATTTTAGACGGTGACCTTGATGAAATTATTGACGCTTTGCATATTGCAAGCCAAGCAGAACAATTAGAAGCATTAAATGAAGGTGCCTGAAATGACTTATAAAACCCTTTGCTTACCCTCAAGTGAGGACACTTTAGTAAAAGCTGCCTCTCTTCTTAATCATAATGAATTGGTAGCTTTTCCAACGGAAACGGTTTATGGTTTAGGTGCTAACGCACTAAATGAAGAGGCTATTAAGAAAATATTTCTTGCCAAAAAAAGGCCTATGGATAACCCGCTAATTGTTCATATTTCTTCCTTTGAGCAAGCCGAACCTCTTTGTCATATGACTCCATTAGCTAAAACTTTAATGGAAACCTTTTGGCCCGGCCCTTTAACCTTATTGTTACGCAAAAAATCTTTGGTGCCAAGTATTACTACCGGTGGTCTCCAAACCGTAGCTTTACGTATGCCCGATCACCCTGTAGCACTATCTTTAATTGAAAAAGCAGCTTTACCTATTGCTGCCCCCAGTGCCAATCGTTCTGGAAGGCCTAGCCCTACCAAAGCCGCCCATGTCTTCGAGGACTTACAGGGGGAAATTCCTTTGATTATTGATGGTGGAGACAGCTCTATCGGAGTTGAATCTACTGTGTTAGATATTAGCTGCAACCAGCCGCAAATTCTTCGTCCTGGTGGAATAACCTTTGAAATGTTACTACCCTACTGTCCTTCTTTAACCATTAACCCCAGTGTATTAGCCCCTTTAGCACCTGATGCCCCCGCCTTATCCCCAGGTATGCGCTACAAGCACTATGCCCCTTTAGGTAACTTAACCATGGTTAAAGGAAAGAATGAAAAAGTTGTTCTTTGCTGTAAAACCTTATACGACAAGGCCCTTTCTACCGGGCAAAAGGCAGCTATTTTTACCTTTGAAGAACACCTTTCCTATTATGCAAGTCGAAAAGTGATTAATTTAGGTAGCATTACAAACCCTGCCCAAGGATCCAGTAGGTTGTTTGATGCATTAAGACAAATGGACGAAGAAGGAATACAAGCTATTTTTAGTGAGGTTCTCCCTCCCAAAGGTCTAGGTTTGGCCTTTATGAATCGTTTAGGTCGTGCTTCCGCTTTTCATACCATCAATGCTGATATTTACCCTTTTTAGGAGGATTTTTCTTGAATTTATTATTTATTTGTACAGGTAATACCTGTAGAAGCCCTATGGCCGAAGGACTGTTCAACCATATTTCTTATAAAGAGGGGCTTCCCTTTACTAGCAAAAGTGCAGGTATATTTGCTCAAGAAGGCTCATTAGCCTCTCCAAACAGCATTCAAGTAATGAAAAACAAAGGAATCAATCTCTCTTCTCACCGCGCAAAGCAAGTTAATCCTGCCTCTATTCATCAGGCAGATTATATTTTCACCATGACCCAAGGTCATTTGCAACTTTTACTTTCCCAATACCCAAATATAAAAGAAAAAGCCTTTGTTTTTTCTCCACAAATTCAAGACCCTTATGGTGGAAGCCTTTCCAGTTATCAAAATACTGCCAATCAATTAGAACAGCAAATTATGGAAATGATTCAACACCTCTCTAAAGAATAACAAAACCGCTTAGAAATTCATCTAAGCGGTTTTGTTATTCTTCTTCAGGTAATTCTCCGTTATGAAATACATTTTGTACATCATCGTTGTCTTCCAGCATGTCAATCATTTTTTCGAACTTGGTAATGGTTTCCTCATCAGCAATTTCAATGACATTTTGAGGAACCTTTTCTACCTCCGCTGACAAAAATTCAATACCTTTTGCTTCTAAATCATCTCGTACTTGAGGAAAGTCTTCAGGACTGGTAATAATTTCAAAAGCTTCATCTATATCTTCTATGTCTTCTGCCCCTGCTTCTAAAGCCATCATCATAAACTCTTCTTCATCAAGGGTTTCTTTTTTCTCTACCACCAAAATCCCTTTTGCATCAAACAAATACCCTACACTTCCCGTAGTACCAAGGTTACCTCCATTTTTAGAAAAAGCATGGCGAATTTCCCCGGCAGTACGATTTCGGTTATCTGTAATAATTTCCACTATTACTGCCACTCCGCCAGGACCATAGCCTTCATAGCTAATTTCTTCATAGTTTACATTACCCAGTTCTCCAGAGGCTTTTTTTATAGAGCGACTAATATTGTCATTTGGCATATTGCTAGCTTTTGCTTTGGCAATAACATCCCGTAGTTTACTATTTTGCTCAGGGTCTCCCCCGCCCTCTTTTACAGCCATGGCAATTTCCCTGCCGATTTTTGTAAATATTTTCCCTCTTTGGGCATCTGCTTTTCCTTTTTTATGTTTAATGTTTGACCATTTGGAATGTCCAGCCATGTAAAATCCTCCCAAGGTTATATTGTTTATGACATATAATTTTATCATATTCCATAAAGCATCGTCAAGCTAAGGCGGTTAAACTTCACCTTTCACCCATCCCAATGGAATTTTCATAATTGTTCCTCCATTTTCTCTTAACCATTTTTGATGTGCTTTATAATCTTTGTCAAAAATTTCCACTCTTTTCCAAAAATCTTTTTGATGATGCTTAAAAGTAATATGGCTTAATTCGTGAATTACCACATAAGAAAGAACCTCGGTAGGAGTATAGGCTAAGCGAATATTCAAATTGATACCATCTTTCCCCGTACAACTTCCCCAACGGCTTTTCATGTCCTTTACCTTCACATAGCTAGGTTCTACTTTCATTTTTTCTGCCCAAAGAAAAGCACAGGAACGAATCTTTTCCTGCGCTTTTCTTTGCCACTGCTCTAAAGATATTTTTTCATTAGGAGCAAACGTCTCTACTTCTTTTTCTACTTTTAAAAAAGAAACTAAAGCTTTTTCTACCTTCGAAAAATTCGCTATGATTATTTCCCTTACTACTTCTTTTTTTAAGCTGACAGGATGTTGCACCTCTACCTGCCCTTGGGCAAGTACTTTAAAGCTAATGGTTTTCCTTTTTTTACTTTTTAAATAAAACCCGATTCCCTGATGGGTAAAATTACTCATCTATGGTTACAATGGTTTGGTTTTTATGAGAACGATAAGCAAAATCCATCATTCTACTTAAAGGAATGGCTTCCTTTATATCAAAAATAATTGGAGTACCTTTTGTAATACCGTCAATCCATTGACGCATAGGAATAGCAAGAGGAGAAGGCATTTCACTTTCCTCAACTTCAACCCACCCTTGAACAGGTAGTTTTCTACTTTTAATTTTAACTTTTTTCTCTTCAATAATTAAAGTTCCTTCTGTTCCCATCAGCTCTAGGCGCCAAGGGGAAAAAGGCGTTACAAAACCGGTTTCTAAAATAGCAAGGGCACCATTTTCAAACTCAAATACAGATACGGCATTATCTTCTGTATCCCCGTTTCCTACAATGTCGTTAAACATAGCAGCTACCCGTTTGGGTTTGCCTAAAAAATAAGTTGCCTGATAGTTAGGGTGTGCCCCAAGGTCCATCATAGCTCCTCCACCGGCCTCGTTTAAGTTGTACCAGTAACCTGGTAACCAATTATCACTTGCCCCGCCATGAGCGTTGCGAATGCGTAGAAGGCTTATTTTACCAAGGATTCCTTCATCTATCATTTTTTTTGTGTATAAAATATGGCTGGTAATTCGTTGGGGATAAGAAATGCAAAATTTTACATCTGCTTTTTCTATAGCTTCTTCCATTTCTTTTGCTTCTTTTAAAGTGTTTGCCAAAACCTTTTCCGTAAATACATGCTTTCCTGCTGCTACAGCCTTCGTAATTACTTCTTTATGAGCAGTTGTTGCTGTATCTACAATCACTGCATCTACATCTTCTCTGCCCAATAAAGTATCCAAATCTTTTTCAAAGTCTACCTTTAATTCCTGAGCCCATTCCTTTCCTCTTTTTTCATCTTCATCCCAAACACAAGTAATCTGCGCATCTTCAAAACTTTGAATAATTCCTGCATATTCCGCAGCATGAACATGCCATTTAGAGAGCATTGCTACACGTACTTTCATTTTCTTTCCTCCGCCTATTATTATATTTATGTCATTATTTTACAAAAATCCTTTCTAATAGTCAATAAATAGCCAATAAAAGAAATTTTGCTTTTATTCCTTCCTTCCCTTGCTATGTAAAACCATTCTTGCTATAATAGTTAATATGTTTATTTTGAAAGGGGAACAATAACTCATGATTGAAAAGCTTGTACAGTGGTTATTTGCTGCCAACACAGCAATTGCCGAAACAGCTCCTGCTGCTGCCGGTGCTACCGGTGCCGAAGCTCCATCCGGTGCTGCTATGATTATTCAACTTGTTTTACCCATTGGCCTTATGGTATTGGTATTCTATTTTTTACTCATTCGTCCTCAAAAAAAGAAGGATAAAAAAGTAAAAGACATGTTAGATAACCTAAAAGTTACCGACCGTATTTCTACCATCGGTGGTATTTATGGCACCATTGTTAGCATTAAAGATGATACTTTTACCATTGCTGTTGGTAAAGACAATGTACAGTTAGTTATTGCACGCTGGGCCATTCGTCAAGTAGAAGATACGACTGTTGAAAACGATGGCGAACTTTTAGCTTAGTAACTTAGGAGGAATTATGATGAAGCATTTTAAAACCATTCAAACTTCCTGCTTAAAGGAGTCATTAATCCACGGTGGCTGTGGAGAGTGCCAGGCTTCCTGCCAAAGCGCTTGCAAAACCAGTTGTACCGTTGCAAACCAAAGCTGTGCCAACCAAGAGAATAAGGCTATTTTAGCCGGTACTGACGGTAAACTTAATCGCTCTTTTGGTAAATAATGGTATTCACTTATAAAACAGCGGAGGGTTTCCTCCGCTGTTTTATATTATTTTTCTATTATTAGGAGGAATCCCTTTGTTACATACTTTTCATACTTTAGGAGAATATGTTGTTTTAGATGTAGGCTCCGGAGCCATTCATAGCGTTGATAGGATTGCCTATAAAGTCCTCTCCCGCTGGGATGATACCCCAAATAAAAAAGACCTTATCCCTGCTCTTCAGTCCCAGTTCTCTGTTGCTCTTTTAGAAGAAGTAATTAAAGAAATTACGCAATTAGAAGCCCTAGGCCAATTAAATGCTCCCCACAGTTATGAAGACGTTGATCTTCATAGCCCTGGAGTTGTTAAAGCCATGTGCTTACATGTTGCCCACGATTGTAATTTAAGGTGTAAGTATTGTTTTGCCGGGGAAGGAGACTATCAATCTGCAGATAAAAGCCTTCTTTCTTTAGAAGTTGGTAAAGCAGCCTTAGATTGGCTCATTGAAAAGAGTGGTAAACGAGTTCATTTAGAGGTAGACTTTTTTGGCGGCGAGCCCTTATTAAACTTCGATGTGATGAAAGCCTTGGTTGCCTATGGACGAAGTTTGGAAAAAATTCATCATAAAAAATTTAAATTTACTACCACCACAAACTGCGTTGCCTTAACGGATGATATAATTAACTTTTTAAATGAAGAAATGGGTAATATTGTTTTATCTATTGACGGTCGCCCTGAAATCCACGACCAAATGCGCCCTACAGCTAATGGGAAAGGCAGTTATCCTATCATTGTTCCAAAAGCAAAAAAGCTGGTAGAAAAGCGGGGGGATAAAGAGTACTATGTTCGAGGTACTTTTACCCGTAATAATTTAGATTTTTCTAAAGATGTTCTTCATTTAGCCGATGAAGGTTTCAATCAACTTTCTATAGAGCCTGTGGTTTCAGATCCTTCATTGCCTTATGCCCTACAAGAAGAAGATTTACAAACTATTTTTGATGAATACGACACTTTGGCCAATGCCTACTATCAACGTAGAAAAGAGGGGAAATGGTTCAATTTTTTCCACTTTATGCTTGATTTGTCCGGTGGCCCCTGTTTACGTAAAAGACTGACAGGTTGCGGTGCAGGGAACGAGTATGTTGCTATTACTCCCCAAGGAGATATTTATCCCTGTCACCAATTTGTAGGCAGAGAGGGTTTCCAAATGGGTAACGTTATGGAGGAAACTTTTGATTCTTCTTTACAAGAAGTTTTTTCTACAAACCATGTACTAAATAAACCCACCTGTCAAAACTGTTGGGCAAAATTTTTCTGTTCTGGCGGCTGTGCTGCCAATTCCCAAGCTTTTTCTGGAAGTATTTATCATCCTAACCCATTAGAATGTGAAATGGGAAAAAAGCGCCTTGAAAATGCTATTGCATTGGCTGTAAAAGAAGAAAGAGATCAAGAAAAAAATTAAAAGATATAATGCTCCATTAAAAAGAGCCAAAGGACTGAATTTTTAGTCCTTTGGCTCTTTTCTTAAGATTTTATTAAGATCTCTCAATTTTTTCAGGTAAAATAACGTTCAATATAATTCCTAATAGGGCTGCTAATGCTGTACCACTAAAGGAAAGTGCACTTCCTCCTGCAATGGGAATATCAATAGTCGCCCCTCCAAGACCAAATACCAGCATCACTGCAACAATAATTAAATTTCTGCTTTGGGTAAAATCCACTTGATTTTCAACTAAAGTTCTAAGACCAACAGCTGCAATCATTCCAAATAAAATTACGCTTACTCCTCCCATAACAGGGCCGGGCAAAGTTTGTAAAAGGGCTCCAAAT
>CAZEIB010000044.1:6040-11986 GCA_964511785.1 uncultured Oscillospiraceae bacterium | reverse complement strand
AGGACAAACCACAAATTCTCCGTTTACTCGGCCAATTACAACAGAACCTGTAGGCCCGCCAAAGGGAATTTCGCTAATGCTTAAAGCAATAGAGGAACCAATCATAGCAGGTATTTCAGGGGGTAAATTAGTATCTACAGACAGTACTGTAGCTACTACCTGTACATCATTTCTCATCCCATCGGGAAATAAGGGGCGAAGAGGTCTATCAATTAAGCGACTGGTCAAGGTAGCTTTTTCAGATGCCCTGCCTTCTCTTCTTAAAAAGCCTCCAGGGATACGACCAACAGCATATTGTTTTTCTTCAAAGTCAACACTTAATGGGAAAAAATCTGTTCCCGGGCGAGGTTTGTCAGCCATGGTAGCAGTTACCAACACCACTGTATCCCCATGACGAACAAAGGCAGATCCTCCTGCCTGCTCGGCATATTTGCCAAATTCTACGGTTAAGGGATGAGCCCCTAATTGCATTGTATATTGTTTAAAATCCATGCCAATCTCCTTTTCTTTTCGCCAGCCCATTTTCTCTAAGACTGGCACCTCAATTTCTTCAATAAAAAACCGCAGGTACAAAGCATGTCTCCAGCCTTGCCCCTTGCGGCTTAATACACATAGTTACTTACCGCACCTTGTTTTTGTGCAGCCTTATCTACGTAAGTTCAGCTCTCCAATTAACGTACGATAGCTTTCGATGTCGGTTTTCTTTAAATAATCCAACAGTCCACGGCGTTGACCAACCATTAACAATAGGCCTCTACGGCTGTGATGGTCTTTTTTGTTGATTTTTAAGTGCTCATTTAAATGGTTAATACGAGCAGTTAAAATAGCAACTTGTACTTCAGGTGAACCGGTGTCTCCTTCGTGGCGACCAAATTTTTCGATAATTTCAGCTTTGTTTACAGACATTGTTTTTCTCCTTTTCTTTAGCCCCATAAACCAAGTAAAACGTTGGAGTTTCGTTAAACTGGGCATATGGTTATTTTAAAGTAACAGATGAATTATATCATAGAGAACTCTATTTGTAAACTTCTTTTTACAGAAGGTTTCTTCCTTGTTTCTTTTATAATGCATCCAATATACCATAGAAACATTTCACCTTCTTTTAAAAAAGAACCGACAAAAAGTCGATTCTTTTTCGAAAGTTTTTAAGCTTGATTTTTGATTTGATGGGTAAATTCCTTTTTAATTTTCCCTAAAGCTGTTGGATTGGTGTACAGTTCAAGGGCTGTTAACCCTAAAATTTCTGCCCCTTTTACCAAGGCACTATCTCCTCCTGGGCTTACACAGGCATCTCTAAATTCTACAGTATGCCCAGGAATAAGGTGACTACTCACTGCAATACTGGGCTGTATCGTAGGCACTACATGGCTTACATTCCCCACATCGGTAGAGCCTTTGCCTTTGTTGATGGGTAAAGTAAATTCAACCCCCAGTTCTTTGGCTTTTTCAGCAAACAACTTATCAAAAGCCGGGTTGGCTACCATATTTTTAACCGTGTTGTTAAACTTTTTATATTCAGCTCTACAGCCTGTCATTAAGCCGGCCCCTTGGGCAATTTGTTTTACCTGTTCCAACACCTTGTCGCAATGTTCAATAGTATTGGCACGTATAAAAAACTTAGCTTTGGTATAACCGGGTATCACATTAGGGGCTGTTCCTCCATCGGTAATAATGCCATGAATACGGGTATCTAAAGTGGTTTGTTGTCTTAGGGCGCTAATGCCGTTAAAAAATAAAATCATAGCATCTAAAGCATTTTTCCCTTCTTCAGGGCACCCAGAAGCATGGGCGGTTTGTCCAAAAAATTCAAACTGGTAACAATTTACTGCTAAACTTGAGGAAGTGAGGCTGTTTCTGGTGCTAGGGTGAATCATAAAAGCAGCATCAATCCCATCAAAGTATCCTTGATCTGCAAAACTGGCTTTTGCACTGCCGTTATCTCCTCCTTCTTCTGCAGGAGTTCCATAAACATATACTGTTCCTTCCTCAAGGGCATGGGCCACTGCTGTAGCTGCCAAAGCCGATTGGGCTCCAATAATATTATGACCGCAACCATGACCTATTTCAGGCAAAGCGTCATATTCAGCCAAAAACACAATATGAGGAGATCCTTGACCTTTTTTAGCAACAAAACCAGTTTCGTGGCCTGCAGCCCCCAAGGTTACAGCAAAGCCTTCTTCTTTTAAAAGGGTAGATAATAGTTCACTGGCAAAAAATTCCTGATTTTGTAGTTCCGGTTTTTGAGATATAGCATGACTGGCAGCAATATATTTTTCTTGATTTTCTTTAATCCATTGAAGAATTTCTATTTTTTTACTCATTTTTCTCCTCCTATTAAAATACAGGGATGCTGGAACCGTTGGACGATTCAATAATAATGGCTTTGGCTTCATCACTTTGGTATACTTCAAGCACTTTTAACAAAGCTGGTTCTTCTTTACGGGCAGTTTGTACAGCAATAATGTTATAGTAGTTTTCAATGCCTTCATTTTCTTGGTTTTCAATAAAAATTGCATCTTTAAGGGGAACATAGCCTGCCGTTACAGCAATGCCGTTGTTAATCACCCCTACAGCTACTTCATCTAAAGTGGTGGGAATTTGAGGTGCAGCCAGCTCTATTACTTTAATATTTAAAGGGTTTTCCGTAATATCTTTAATGGTTGGGGTTAAGCCCGCTTCCGGATTTACTTTAAGAATGCCTGCTGCCTGAAGTAAAATTAAGGCCCTTCCCCCATTGGTTACATCATTTGGAATGGAGATTTTATCCCCTTCTTTTAAATCTTTCAAATCACTGATGTTTCCTGCATAAATCCCCATTGGAGCAAGGCTGGTATAGCCTAAAATAGCCAAATCCGCACCGGATTCTTTGACATAGTTTTCAAAAAATATTTGAGTCTGGAAGGCATTTAAGTCTACCTCTCCATCGGTTAAGGCTGTGTTTGGAATAATATAATCTGAGAAAAATTGTAATTGCAAATCAATTCCATCTGCTTTTACTATTTCTTTTACATATTCCCAAGTGTCAGACTTTTCTCCTGTAAGGGCCACTTTAACTACAGTAATTTCTGCTGCTGCGGATTTACTTTCAATGCCTACCAAGGCAAATACAAGGGTGAGCGCCAATAAAAAGGTTACTAATTTTTTCATTTTCTTTTCCTCCAATATTTGTTTTAATCATTTTTCAATGGTTTATTTCGATAGTTTTTGTGAAAGGTGTTTCCCACCGTTTTGAACCAGAATAACCATACATACTAAAATAATAATGGTTACAATCATAATGTCTCCTTTAAACTGCTGGTACCCATAGCGCAACGCAAAATCTCCCAAACCTCCCCCCCCAACAGTGCCTGCAATGGCCGAAAAGTTAATTAAGCTAACAAAGGTTAAAGTTAAAGCCAGTACAATGCTTGAAAAAGATTCCGGTAAAATCACATCCCAAATAATTTTCATAGGAGAATCTCCTGTGCTTTTAGCGGCTCTAATAATTCCAGGGTCAATTTTAGCTAAGGCCGCCTCTACCTGCCTGGCTAAAAAGGGGGCCGAGGCAAATACTAAAGGTACAATGGCCCCCCGTATACCAATTTTGCTGCCTGTTAGTATTTTGGTTAAAGGAGAAATGGCTGTAATTAAAATAACCGTTGGGGTAGAGCGAAGAATATCAATCACTGCCGATACCCCTTTATAAAGAGGATTATTGTAAAACAAGCTTTTGTTTTGAGTGGCCATTAAAAATATACCCAAAGGTAAACCGATAATGACTGTAATGGCAAAAGAAATACTTACCATTACCAAGGTTTCTCCCAGCGCCTTCATCATATCCGGCCACAGGGCAACCACATTGGGAAAATGTTCTGTAAAAAAAGCTGCAATATTAGCCATATAACTCAATTCTCCTTACCATAATTTGATTTTCTTTAAAAAAGGCAAATACTTTTTCTTCTAAGGTTTCATCTGCAGAAGAAGTAACAATTAAATTGCCTACCACCTGCTGGTTTATTAGCTCAATGTTACCGTATAAAATAGCAATGTCTATGCCAAAACGTTTAGAAGCTTCCGATATAAAGGGTTCTTGGGTATCCTCGCCTAAAAATGTTAATTGATATACCTTTTTCTTCCCTGCACTTTTTTGTAAGTAGGCATAAATTTGTTCTTTGTCCCCTTGGTTTTCAATGTCATTACCTACAAATTTCATTCCTTCTTGGGTTTGAGGATTAACAAAAAACTCTACCGTGTTTCCCTCTTCTACAATTTGTCCCTTTTCCATTAATACAACTCGATTGCAAATTTGTTTAATCACTGCTTTTTCATGGGTAATTAATACAATGGTAATGCCCAGCCTTTGGTTAATGTCTTGTAAAAGTTTTAAAATGGCATTGGTAGTTTCAGGATCTAAAGCGGAAGTGGCCTCATCACACAAGAGAATTTTAGGATTACTGGATAAGGCCCTTGCAATGGCTACCCGTTGCTTTTGCCCTCCAGACAATTGGTTGGGATAGGCTTTAGCCTTATCAGGTATTCCCACAATTTCCAGTAATTCTTCCCCTCTTTTGATTTTTTCTTTTTTACTGATTTTTTTATTTTTAATGGGATAAATTACATTGTCCAGTACACTGCGTTGAGAAAACAAATTGAAATTTTGAAAAATCATTCCGATGTCTTTTCGTTTTTCCTCCACTTTCCCTTCTTTTAAAGCCGTTAAGTTTACTCCATCTACCCACACTTCTCCTAGATCCGGCTTTTCCAGCAAGTTTATACAGTTAAGAACTGTACTTTTCCCGGCTCCACTGGTACCTACAATGCCTAAAACATCTCCTTGATTTACAATAAGGTTTACATCCCTTACCGCATGTACCACCAACTCTTTATCGTGAAAAGTTTTGGTAATGTTTTTTAGTTCAATCATTTTTTCCCTCCTAAAATTATAAAAAAACGTCCTTATGTTCAATGAACATAAGGACGATAGAATCGTGTTACCACCTTATTTTATCTTCTTTTCACAAAGAAAACCTCTTCAGGTACAGCTGTTGATACCCTATGCTATAACGGGCGACCCGTCGCAGCCTTACTTTATCAAAGCTTGGTGCGAACCTCCAAGGCCATTTTCCTAACCAACATCCAATTTCCTCTCTCAGCAAATGAGGAACTTTCTGTAATCTTCCTTTGGAAAGTACTTTCCTTATCATCGGTGAAGTATTAAAACAAAGTATAATAGGTTTTAGTTTTTTTGTCAATCACTTTTTGTATTTATGTTGTTTCCCTATTTTCTCCATATTTTCTTACAAAAGGCTTCTCTCTTTCCCACCTTTTTACACTTTGGGCCCAAAGTTTATTCTCTATAGGAAAAACATGGTCACGTTTTTCTTCTTTCGCCCATTTTTTCATGTTCTCAAACAACCATATAACCTCATCTTCTGCAGTATATAAGCTCTCTATGGTTAATTCAGCCCAGTCTCCCGCCCTTTGATAAAGAGAAGACAAGCGGATATCTTCTTCCATTTTTTCAGCATTATAACTAAGTCGAATAATCTCTCCTTGTAGTTGATTTTTTCCCAATGTTAATTGTATATAAGAAAGCCTTGGATTCCCATCCAGCGAGCCCCCTATGGCACCGGGATTTATGAAGGTTTTCTCTTCATAATGCAAAATCCATGGCATATGATTATGACCAAAACAGTAAATTCCTTTAGGCAGGGATTGCAAATGTTCTTTTACCAAGGGATTTTGATTCAAAAAATCAAAGAAGACTTTGTTCATCTCTTCCTTAGGTATAGCTTTTTCCAAAGGAGAAAAGCTGTAGGGGCGAATAATGTAGTGATTTACTTCTGGCAAGAAATCTTCCAATTTGTGAGATAGAAAAAATGAATGGCCTAAAAACTCCAATTCTTTCCTTTCAGGTAATGCTATTAAGTACTCTTTGTTTTTTTCTGTTAAGGTTTCCATGGTCCA
>CAZEIB010000044.1:1396-5940 GCA_964511785.1 uncultured Oscillospiraceae bacterium | reverse complement strand
GCAAGTTTCCATGAATATCTGACAAAACAGCCAACTTCATTTTTCCACCTCTTTCCTAATGTACTTTGTTCTTTTAGAAGTCACTATTTTTCTAAGATGTTTACATTCTTTTGAATGTTTTCAAAGATAAAAATCTCTTTCTCATTGGTTAAGGTGTAGCTTTCCCCTTCTTTTAAACTTTCATGGGTCAGTACAATCATTTCATAAGCCTTTTGAGTAGAAAACCTTGTAAGCTCTTCTTTGTGTTGGTTGTACAACACATACTCTTCTCCCAAATGCCCTTGATGATATAAAACCAGTACACTTTGGTTTATACTTTGAGGATATTGCCCTTTATTTTTTGTCCCTAAGGCAATCATATTCCCTCCTGTTAAATTGAAGAAACCATCAAAATCTATGGCCACATCACTGCCTTCCTCTGCTCCAAAAGCCAGTAAACTTCCTGCGGACATGGCAATGCTCCCATTAGAATCCAGTGCATCTCCTTTTTCTGAGTTTATAAAAACATTTCCACCCTTTATATCAATTAAGGTATTTTTTTGATACTCTTTACCACTTTTTCCTTTTTCAACCGCCATTTCAACAGCGCTATTTCCACCATCACCATTTATTCCATCATCTTGGCTAAAAATGACTACATTTCCTCCTTCAATGATTACCTTTTCTCCTTCAATTCCTTCATTTTGGCTGGTAATCATTATTTCTCCTCCTTGAATTAGCACTTCATCTCCATCAATGCCATCCTTTAAGGTTGTAATAGCGTAATTTCCTTGGGTAATGGTAATATTTTCTCCATTTATTCCGTCTTCATCGCTAACAACTAAAAGGTTTCCACCTGTTAACATTATTTCTTTTCCATCCAAACCTTTTTCCTTGGTTGTAAGGCTAACATCTCCACCGGTTATTTTCAAAGAAGTTTCTGCCTGTATTCCTTCTCCTTTGGCAATAATGGCAATGTTTCCTCCTTCAATGAGCACAAAACCTTTTTGGGGCGATTGATCATGGTTGGATTTGATTCCATCCTCATCACTGACAAGGGTCAGTTCTCCCCCTTTTATGGTTACACTGTCTTTCCCTCGAAAGGCTGTATCTTTTGACGTAATTGTCAAGTTTCCTTCTTCCAACATTAAATCATCTTTGCTGATAATACCATAGCTATGATCACTTATTACAGTAAGCCCGCCTTCACCGCTAATTCTTAAAGAATCCTGGGCATATATCCCTCCCCGCTCTTTTACCTCTTTTTCTGCTGAATAAAGGCTTTGATCCATTAAAGTGCTATTGTTTTTCAAGTACAGGGTAAGGCTTTGGGCTTGGGTTTCAATAATAGCTGGGCCTGTAGTAGAAGTAATGGCCACTTCATCTAAAATTAAAATAACACTGGCCTTTTTATTTGTATTTATCCATACTTGTCCTAGCCAGTTTCCTTTTAATACATAGGTTCCCTCTTGGCTAATTTCTAATACGTTGCCTTTTTGTACAGCCCCTTCACCTGTAATAAAGGCCTGTTCTCCCTCAAAAACAATTTCCGTTTCTACCGGTTGCCCTGCTTGTACAAATGTTAAAACGAAAAGTCCTGTTACCAGTAACAAGGCTGCTATAATGCTTTTATAATATCTTTTCATGTTTTCCTCCTAAAAATTTACAAATGAACTTCTTTCATTATACCATGGGGCTTCTTTTTCCTTCAAATTTCATCAAGCTGTTACTTTTTATTGGGAATAGAAACTTCTTCTTGTATAATTTCTTAGGTTTCTTTATAATAAGCCTCTATCAATCAACCAAAGGAGAATTTATGCTTACAAAAAACCAACAAATTACCCTTACTTGCACCAATCTTGGTAGCAATTTTCAAGGCATCTGCCATATAGACGGCATGGTGGTATTTGTACCAGGAATGTTGCCGGAAGAAAAAGGATTATGTCAAATTGTTAAAATTCAAAAAAGCCATGCATTTGGAAAACTACTCTCTTTAGAAAACCAAAGCCCCCAAAGGCAGGAACCTCCCTGTCCTTATTTTCCTAAATGTGGCGGTTGCTCCGGTCAACATTTAACCTACGAGGCTACTTTGACCTATAAAACCCAACAGGTAAAAGATTGCTTTACCCGCATTGGTGGGTTTAATGACATCGAAGTAAAACCCGCTATGGGCATGGAAGACCCTTGGCATTACCGTAATAAAAACGCCCTTCCTTTAGGAGGAACTGTTGGGGAGGTAGAAATAGGCTTTTTCGCCCCCAGAAGCCATCGTATTGTCAACATTGACCAATGTGTAATTTCAATGAAGGAAAGTAATATTGCACTAAAAATCTTTCGTCAATGGATGAATGAATATCAAATTCCACCTTACAATGAAGAAAATCACAGCGGCCTTGTTCGCCATATTTTAACCAGAGTTTCTCAAAAAGGAGAAATTATGGTAGTTTTAGTTGCCACAGAAAAAAATATAAATCATACGGATTTTTTTGTTTCCCTTTTACAAAACCAGCTTCCTGGGTTAGTTGGGGTAATCGTTAGTGTTCAGGCTAAACCTACCAATGTAATTTTAGGCGATCATTACCATGTTTTATGGGGAAAAGATCGTTTAGAAGATAGCCTTCAAGGGCATTCCTTTGCCCTGTCTCCCTTGTCTTTTTTCCAAGTGAATCCTACCCAAACAGAAAAACTTTACCAAACCGCTTTAAATTTTGCTGCCCTTACAGGAGAGGAAGAGGTAGCCGATCTTTATTGTGGTGTAGGCACCATTACCCTCATGTTGGCAAAGTACAGTAAAAAAGTAGTGGGAATTGAACAAGTTGCCCCTGCCGTAGAAGATGCCAAAAATAATGCCTTGGCAAATGAAGTAGATAATGTTTCCTTTATTGAAGGAGATGCCCAAGTTCTTTTCCCCCAATTGATCAAAAGCGGTTTTAATCCCAGTGTAGTGGTGGTTGATCCTCCGCGTAAAGGAATGGATGAAAAAGTGGTTGAAAGCTTAATTGCCCTTAACCCAAATAAAATTGTTTATATCAGCTGCGACCCTGCTACCCAAGCCAGAGACGCTAAACGCTTAGCTCAAGGGGGGTACCGCATAACTTCCTGCCAGCCTGTTGATATGTTTTGCTGGACAGGAAGTATTGAAAATGTGTTGCTCATGGAAAAATAATTTTGTACATTAAAAAAGCCTTTCTAAAAATGAAAGGCTTTTTTTCTTTATTTTTGTGTAGCGTATACACTCCAGCCGCCGGCAATGTTATAAGTATCATAACCTACAGCATCCAGTATTCGGCAAGCTGTATAGCTTCTTACGCCGCTATGACAGTAGACATATATTTTTTTACCCTTTGGCAGTTCTAAGTAACGCTCCCGTAATTGATCTAAAGGAATATGAACAGCCCCTGGCACCATACCGTAAGCTACTTCCATGTCTTCCCGTACATCTAATAAAATTGCATTTTCCTCTTCTTGTATATCTTTCAAATCTTCCCAAAAACCTTGCTTCATCTTTCCTCCAATAATATTCTCGGCCACAAATCCCACCATGTTAATGGGGTCTTTAGCACTGCCAAAAGGTGGTGCATAAGCAAGTTCCAAGGTGGTTAGGTCTGTAATTTTTCCCTTTAAACCCATTGCAGTAGCTAAAACATCAATTCGTTTATCCACCCCGTTATAACCTACAATTTGCGCTCCTAAAATTTCTTTGCTTTCTTTATTCCATAATACTTTAATAAACATATTTTTCCCACCTGGATAATAAGTGGCATGAGGGGCGGGAGAAATAAGCAATTTATCATAATCTATTTTTTCTTCCTTAAGGGCTCTTTCATTAAGGCCGGTGGATGCTACTGTCATATCAAAAAGTTTCATAATAGAGGTACCAATGGCCCCTGTGTAGCTACTGTTAATGCCTGCAATTTGATCCGCCACAATACGGGCCTGCTTATTTGCAGGGCCTGCTAAAGCAATTACTGCAGGGTTTCCTGTAATCCCATGGGGCATTTGGGCAGCGTCTCCAAGGGCATAAATATCTTTCAGGTTGGTTTTAAGTTGATGATCTACCACAATAGCTCCCCTTGGGGTTAATTCAATACCACTATCCTTTAAAAAGGTAGTATCCGCTTTTACCCCTACACTTAATATGACCATTTGGGCTATTACTTCCCCATCCTGTAGGGTTAGCTTTAAGTCCTCTCCCACTTGTTCTACTTTTTGAAGACCATTGCTTAATTTTAAATCAACCCCCTTTTTCACAAGGTAATTTTCTACAATATTAGCCATGTCCTTATCTAAGGGAGCTATAACATGGTCCATCAACTCTACCACAGTTACTTCAAGGCCTGCTTCTTTTAAGTTCTCCGCCATTTCAAGGCCAATAAAACCGGCACCTATAACCACAGCCCGCTTAGGTTTATTGTTTTGCATATAATCATCAATAGCCAAGGTATCGGGTACTGTACGCAAGGTAAAAATGCCTGGTAGGTTTACCCCTTCAATGGGAGGAAGGATAGGGCTTGCTCCCGGGGATAAAATCAGCTTATCATAGCTTTCTTCATATACTTTCCCAG
>CAZEIB010000044.1:0-1386 GCA_964511785.1 uncultured Oscillospiraceae bacterium | reverse complement strand
AATTGGCTACTTCAATGGTTTTTTTATCCGAATGAATGGCCTTAACTTCATTTCTTAGGCGTACTTCAACATTATAGCGGTCTTTAAAACTTTGAGGAGTTTGAAGAACCAAGTCTTCTTGGTGTTTAATTACATCTCCCAAGTAATAAGGCAAACCACAATTAGCAAAGGAAACATAGCTCCCTCTATCTAAAATAATAATTTCAGCCTTCTCATCTAATCGGCGCAACCTTGCTGCCGCTGTAGCCCCGCCGGCTACTCCACCTACAATTAATACTTTCATTTTTCTCCTCCTACCATTGATCACTATCATGGTCTCTACTTTATTCAATATTATTTATATACCCCTTTTTCTTCTATTGTAAACCTCTTGTTTTTTACAAGGGTGGTAGTAGCCTTGCTGTTGAAAAACCTCAACTTTAAAATTAGTCTTCAACGTTTTTAAAGTCCCACACTACAGATTTATGCTTAAAGCAATTGAAAGCTGTACCAATCCAATTGGTTTAACCATATTTTTTATATCATTATATAATTTCTTTCATGAAAGGTTACAAAAAAGTCAAAGAGTAGTCCCAAGGTCCTTTGTAATTGCAAGATTGAAAGAGGTCATAAAAAAACAAAAAGATGAAAGTTGATATTTTTCAGAGAAAACCAAAACCTCTGTAATTGCTATTACTCTATCTGACCGTGAATCCAAAGGGTAAATAAAATAAGCCTCTACCCAAAAATTCTTTGAAATGTTTTTAAACATGGAATGGATAAGGCAGAGATGCTATTTATATAATCTTAAAAAGCAAAAGTAACTATTTCTAATAAAAAAGAACCCTTTGTTTTAAGGGTTCTTTTTTATTAGTTATGGGTAATGGCTACAATAACGCCACCCATATTATCATAGGAAACCATCGGAGCTTCGTAATTTCCTACAGGAAAAACGATCTCCAATTCTGTTGCCAAAGGTTCCGCCAGCTGAATACGAAAAATTTCATACTTTAATTGTTTGTTAAAATATACAGCAATATGGTTATGTTCTGTTAAATAATCAATATACTCTTCCAATACCATTTGCTTTGACATGTCCCCTGTTTCCATAGCAATTCCTTGCATCACTGTAGCATGGGGAATTCCAACGTAACGATAGAAATTATAATTGGCTTTCACCCCAGTTTTGGCAGATTTATCTACCCATTCCATTCCTGGAAAATCTCTGGTAGGAAAACGGAATACAATTCCATTTTTCCAGCCGTTTTGATTTAACCACTTTGCTTGATCACTGGTTTGAATGTTTTTAGGTAAAGTTACATTGTCTTTTCCCGCATATAATCCTAATTCAAAGGCATAACCCGTTTGAAACTCACTGGTGCCGGGGGCGTTTACTTTTTCTAAAAC
>CAZEIB010000043.1:3168-12475 GCA_964511785.1 uncultured Oscillospiraceae bacterium | reverse complement strand
AGAAATTCTCTTGGGCTATTTCTTTTTGGTGCACTTCAGTTTACAATCTACCTAAGTTAAACAAATCTTTGGTTTCTTCGTTTTCGTGGATACCAAGAATTTGTAAATTGGATAATGTATGTAGGGGGGTATAATCTTGTATATAGTCTAAAGAAACATCCAACACTTCCAATTGAGGAAAATCTGACAAACGGCTGATGTTTGTTAGATAATTATAATTTAAGCTAACATCTAAAACAGTCAGAAGGGGACTGTTAATATAGGCAAGATCATAAAAACCTGTACTCCTTAATTCCAGATGAATTAAGTTGATTAGGCCAGTTAAAAAAGAAAAATCTTTAATTTGCACATGGCTGATAATGAGTTTTTCCAGTTGCTCTAAGGAAGCAAGGGGAGAAAAATCTGTTGTTTGGGTAGCGCAAAGATTTAATGAAGTAAGCTGATTGAGTTTTTCTAAAGGAGAAATATCTCTGACAGGTGTAAAAGAAATATTTACTTCTTCTAACTGGGCTAACGGAGACAGGGGAAGAATATTATCTATAGGGTTGTGGGATAAATTAAGGGACGTTAAGGTAAACATTTTGCTAAGAGGGCTAATGTTTGTGATCTGGCTATCATTTAACGTTAAGGCTTTTAAGGGAAGTGTAGACAGAGGCGTAATATCCAACAAGGAATAGCCCTTAATGGTTAGGGAAGATAAATTTTGGAAAAAAGATAACTCTTCTAATACATCAGAAGAAAGAATGAGATTTTGTTGATTAGCTTGGAGATTTTGAGCATGAGGGGCTAAAGCTAAAGTAAGGGTTGTTACATTCTCCAGCATAGCTGTGGTTAAAGGAACCTCTAAAGGGATTTCCAAGACTTCTCGGGCAGCTTGAATGAGCACGGGATTTTTGACGGGCAAATTCTCATCAACTTCTCCAAAATCAATTTTAAACAAGGGATGAGAAGGAGTGGTGTTTTTTGAAGGAAGGATAAAACTGAATCCTACAATGAGGAAAACTAAAAAAAGGATACCTACAAGAGATTTTTGATAAGCTTGGCGAGTAGGTTGATTTTGCGCTCGTTTAATAGCTTTCTCTAGCTGCTTTATAGAGGAAAAACGTTTTTCTTTTGACTGCCTTGTGCACTTAATAATAATTTTCTCCAAAGAAGTAGGGTTGTTGGAAAAAAAGGGAAGAGAGGTTTCAGTATGTCCTGTAGACAAATAAAGCATCAACTTTCCTAAAGAAAAAATATCTGTACGATGGTCAGTAATATCATAACCCATCTGCTCAGGGGAAACAAAGGGTAAAGTGCCTATCATCCTCGTGTCGGGAGAATGGCTAGATTCCATCATTTTTTTGGAAATACCAAAATCAATTAAACTGACTTTACCATTAGGGGTTAAAGTAATATTACCGGGGCTAATATCCCTGTAAATAATGGGAGGAGTTTGCCTGTGTAAATAGTTTAAAATATTGCATACCTTTAAAATAATATTAAAAACTTGTTCTTGACTAAAAAGGGCGTCTCTTTCCAATAAGAGACTTAAAGGATCTCCTTCCATAAAAGAGCGCAACAAATATTCTCTTCCTTGTTGATCCTCTTCATAATGTAGTGCTTTAGGAATTCCTTCATGGTTTAAGCCAGAAAGAATCGCATACTCACTTTTTGCACTATCACTACTTTGTTTTTCTGTTATTTTTAAAATAGACTTTTTGCAAGTTTCTTTATCTGCTACCAAGTAAACACTACGATGGGGTTTTTCCCTTAAGCAGGATAAAAAATCCAGCCGATCCTTTAAAGGTGGAGGCAGATAAGTAGGAGGACTACATAAGAAAGACTTTTTAAAATCTTCAATATAATTCATAGCGTACCTCCTTTTGTAAAAGAGAAGAGTTAAAATTAAACTGGATTATAAGGTGAATTCTTCCATTTCATAAAGAACATCATTTACTTGAGGAACTGAAAGCTTTTTGGCTAACCCATATATAATAATGGCATCTCGACGATTTTTTGGATAAAGTTCATTTACTTGAGCTACTTGTAAAAGTTTTTGACATTCATCTAGGGTAATTTTCATTGCAATGGCTAAAGAAAGCACCTTGTCTCTTGAAGGCTTACTACGAATACCGGAGAAGAGCTGCCTGGCAAAAGGCTCGCCTAACTGAGACTCTTTAATTACGACAGATTTTTTCAAATCATATTTTTCTATTAAAGTATTTAAATAATCCTTTAATGTAATTTCGGTAAAAGAGTCAACATAGTCTTGTAAGAAAGAATCAATATGACTAGAGTTTAAAATAGCTTCTAAAATATTTTCAGTCATAAAGTCATTTTTTTCAGGAACCTTTTTTTTATTGCTCATAATAGGCACTCACCTTTAAGGATAAAAAACCCCTCTTTAGTATACGCTTTTTGGATTTGGCTGTCTGATGCTGTCAGCATTATTTCAAATAAAGTGGTGCTGTCAGCATAAGTATTTCCCCAAAAAATTTGATATGATGAAAAAAAGTTAAAGTAGAATATAAATAGCTAAGGAGGAAGAAAGATGAAAAAGCGTGGTATCGGTATAATTCTTTTTTTGATGTTGGCACTCATGATGACCGGATGCACGAACCATGATGAAATTTTTAAAGAACAAGCTATTGCTATTGAACAAGCCATTAACGAAAGTGCAAAGCAAACAGAAGAGTTTTTTCAATTCGAATATAATGAGGATATAGAAAGACAAATTCGTTTGGCTACCCAGGATAAGGCTAAAAATGACAAACTGGTTGAATATGAATTAAAAGTAGACTTGCTGGATGTAACAGCAATGGATATGGAGGTGATGGCTACTTTTCCTGAGGAGCTAGACGAGGATACTTTTAATCAAGAAAACTTTTTAGAAGAATATGTAAACCATATAGAATTTGCTTTAGAACAGTATACCATTGATGATGAAATTTTGCCAAGAAAAGAATTCACTCTGGTGTTTCAACTGGAAAAAAATGGCAAACTTTGGGCAGGAAAAATTAAAGATGAATCCCTAAAAGAGATGGTGGATATTTACCGTAAAGATTTTGACCAATGTATGGAAACGTATTTGGATCAAGACGGGGTATATTTAGCATTAACGGCTGTAAAACAAGGAGAAGAGAAGCTAAAAGAAACCTTTGAAGGAACCCTTTATGAAAACTTGGTATATATAGATGATTTTGAATTACTTGATGATGAGTCTATTGCCGAGTTCCCTTTTTCCTTTGTAGTGGCTTTACCTAATTTACAAACCATTACTTTAGAGGAATTGGGCGCTGGCTTTACGGATACAGAAGGAAAAACCCTTGCAGAGGTGCAAAAATATTTTGAAGAAGAAATTATGGGAAAAATGGAAGAATACCTGAAAACTGTTGAGGAAATGGAAACAAAATCGGAAATAGTGGGAACAGTTTTACAAAAGGTAGATCATCAATGGAAACTGACTAGCGAAGAAGATGCTTTTATTTATTTGAAAAACATATTGGATGCTGATTTGGAGAAGCAAAAAGAATCTTTGGCCGGAATGCTTCCAGCTTATATAGATCAAGTTTTGCAAGAGAAGGCTTTTGAGATTATTTCACTAAAACTAAATAATGATATTTTGTCTCGCTCTATGTTGCTTACTTCCGCTGCCCAACAGGAAGAGATAGAGGAGCTGAACAAGGGAGAAGAGGTAACTTTTCTTATTAATGTAGAAATGGCTGATGTGAGCAAGGCCGAGAACACCCCTATTTTAGAAGAGTTGGCACAAATACCTTATGTAGAAGGTGACGATATAAGCACCTATATGGAAAAGTGCCAAAAAACTGTTGAGAAAGGGATATACAATCAGCTCTCTCCTACCGGGGAAAACAGACAAACCATTGATCTACAGGCAATACTATATCAAAATGAAAACAAAGAATTGGTATTAGCTATAGATGATAAACAAATAGGGGATATACAAAAGCAAACGACTATAGCATTAGAAGAAAAAATACAAGCTATCCTTTCAGAGTCGGAAACATATCAAAATATTGTAGCTACAGAAAAGGCTAAAAGCAAAGTGTTTGAAAGCATTTCAAATGAAGTTTACGCACAAGAGTTTGTTTTTGTTGATGCAGTAAAGCAAGGAGAAGATATTATCATCAGCGCTATCTTCCCTTCAATAGAGAAGGTTTTTTCCAGAGCTAGTCAAAGCCTTTATGATGAATATGCTTTGGGTAAAAATTATGACAAAGTGGAACTTGGAGAAATTGAACAGGCTTTATCTCAAAAAATTAATCAAGAAATAAAAAGCAAAGAAGGCCATGTGAATGAAAAAATTACCCTTTATGCCAATGGTGAATTTAACGAAGAATGGCAAAATCAACTAATCCTTATTAACAACGGTAAAGAAAAAATCATTGAGGAAACCCTTCAACGAATTAACGATGAACTGGTTATATATCCGGAAGAATTTCCGCCTACAGGGATACTTAGTGGAGGGGGGAAAGGACAAAAAATTAAAATTGAAACTTCTGCAGAATTAGGGCATCTTTATGTCACCTTTTTCACTTACACAGGAAACGATGAAGAAGACATGAAAAATACGGTAGCAACTGTTTTTGTTCGTGCAGGAGATAGTTTGACCCTTCGCCTACCTACAGGAGACTATAAAATGATTCAAAGTACAGGAGAAAACTGGTACGGAGAAACCAATGCTTTTGGAGAAAGAGGAAGTTATCAAATTTCCGATATGATAATAACCATTAAAAAAAATTACGAATACACCCTTACATTATATGGACAGGCAGATGGTAACTTACCCACTAGAAGCATCCCTTACCCGTTTGGGAATTAAAACCAAAACACATAATCATAATCACATGGAGGGAGAAAAATGAAGAAAAAAAGATATTACTGTGGCTATTACTTTTTACACTTATAGGAACAGTACCGGCTTTTGCCCAGCTGGAAGATACTTACCAATGGAGGGAATATGTTCTTACCGATGTTGCTATTATAGAAGACTTTCCTGTATCTCCAGTAGATATGAAGGAAGGAGAGGAGTACTCCTTAACCATAATAGCAACAGTAACAGATGAATTGTTTGAAAATGCAGATTTATTACAAGCTTTATACAATGAAATACGCCTAGTTGATGCTCAGGGAAATCTTTATCCTGCAAGTGGAGGGCTAACCAGTGACATGAAGACTAATTTCTATTACTTATTTGCACTTCCTAATGCTGTAAAAAAAGAGGAAGTATCCTTAACTTTTGAAGAGGTGAAAGAAAATAAGTTAGAGTTGGCATTAGAAAACAATCATAACATTACACTTTGGCCTATAGATTCAAAAATTTTTCAAGAATTAGGGGACGATGTATTTATTTCTACCCGTTTAGGAGACACAGTTCACCACAGTGGGGCAATATTTAAAGCCGGAAGTGGGATGAGAATGGAAACCATGCGAAACACCCAACAATTCGACAGCCCTATGGTGGCTTTTGCCTATGATGATTTTGGCGAAAGCGAAGATGAAATGCTAGATAGCCTAGAGAAAGTAGCAGAGAAAACTATATTACGTGTTAATGGAAAGGAAGTAAATCCGGAAGCTCTATGGCTTATTGAAGGGAAGGGATGTTTCATTTTTTCTCTAATGGATTTGTCGCCTTTTGATACTTTGCCTATTTTTGAACAAGAAAATAATTATTTAATAATAACCTTGCCCTAGTAAAAATAATTTCCGTGGGATAATCGAAAAAGCGCTCAAACATTTAGTTTGGGCGCTTTTTCATGAAGAAATCACGTTATTTTACAAAAGGAAAAACAAACGTAATTTTAAGGCCGATGGGAAGTACAGCCTATTTATTCTTTTCCCCTTTTTTCTTTTTTACTGACCGGCCCTCTAAAAACCTGGTACAGATGAAGAATTTGTACAATGATATAATAAAGCCACGAAAGGATCATATTTTAGGGAACATCACTTCCGGTAACTTTTTCTCTTCTTTTTGTAGACATGATTAACAGGTTCCTTTTTTTCCTCTATTATCTGGTATCAATCTCTTTTTCTCCACTTTTTTGGCCAATATCAAAGGTGTATTACCAGAATGATTGGATAGGTCTTGAACAAAGCGCTACTCTTTATCGTCATTTTTAGGCAAATATAGTAATGCAGAAACAGTCCATGTATCTTTTGTTTTTTCATAGGTAGAGTAGCCCTTATATTTATTGCAGATAGAATTAACAGAAGCTAATCCTATTCCCTTTTCTTTCCACTGTTTTTTCCGAGAAAAAAAGTATCCTTGATCTTCTAAAAAAATGCCACTATAAGAATTTTCAACCACAATGGTAAGAATGTTTTCTCTTTCCTTGGCAATGAGATGAATAAATTTAGTATTTTTACTGTCTTCCATCTCTTGGCAGGCTTCAAGGGCATTTTCTAACAAATTTCCTAAAAGAATACATAAATCCATAGTTAGGGTACTTTCAATATTTTCTTTACAACTTACATGAGCTTCTACTAAAATGCCTTGATTGATAGCAAGGGAAATATAATGGGAAACAATAGTATTAATGGCTGGATTATTACAGTAAGTAAGCTGTTGGGTTGTAGATACGCTTTGGTTAAGCTCATCTATATAAGTTTTGATATCTTGGCTTTTTCCATCATCAGCAAGATGGCTAATGGTTATTAAATGGTGGCGAAGATCATGGCGTAATGCTTTGATTTTTTCGCTATTTTCTAACAAGGATTTATATTGATTTCCTTGTAAATATAACTGCTGATTAGCAAAATGAATTTCCGATTCTAGCTGTAAACGGTTGCGATATTGTTTTGCCACTTCCTTTGCCATAATGAGGCCAATATTTAAAACCCAAAAGGTACCGGCAATTTCACTAAACCAACCGAAATAAATAGGATCAAATAAAGGTAAAAATCTGTCCATAACAAGAGAGGTAGCTAAAACAACGGTTGAAATTAGCATCAATATAGAAGTATCCTTTTTTTTATAAGAAAAGGATATAGAGGATATTAGTAGGTAAAATCCTGCTATCCACATATAAATGGTTAAGGTTAAGGAGTATGCTCTCATCATGGTTAAATTGCTTTTCATTAAAAAAGAAAGGGACAGGGCCCATAGACAGACAAAAAAACCTAGGAAATTTACAGCTTTAGAGAGAAGATTTTTATGGAGATACAGCTTATTTTGAATCCTTATAGCTAGCAATAAAAGTAGAGGAAAGGAAACTCGTTCTATGGCATACCAAAGCATACCGGTAAAAGAGATAGACTTTATTATAGGGTAGAAGATATAAACCATATAACAGCAGCATAGGGCAGTATAGTAGAGGAGAAGGGTGTTTTTTTTAAGAGAAAACCAGATGATGAAATAGAAAACCGCAACAGCAAAAGATAAAACCGCAACCCCTATTCGCAGGCCAAAACGGATATGAAGCAAATGGTCTACAGCAAAAGATAATCCAAAAGCGGGAGGATAAATCATTCCACTGTAAAAATGAGTAAAGTCTGTTACAGCAAAAATAATTTCTACCAACCCTGCTCCTTTAAATACAACTTTGGTGTTACCCGTTAAGGGTTTATAATTTTCAGGGTGAGGGTTCCCCAGCTCCATCACCAGCTCCTGGTTGATATATAATTGATAGGCACTATAGATTTCTGGTAGTTCTAAGGTGTAATTTCGGGGTGTTTCCGGAAGGGAAAGTGTGATACGGTAAGTAGCACTTCCGTGAGGGTTGTTTATATTGTCTATTCTATTAGGGCTTTCAAAGCCCCGGTACTGTCCAATAAAAACATACTCGTCAGGAATTAAAAGAGTAGTTTTAAAATCCTCTGGGGTAAGTAATTTATTGCGGTACATTTCCCAGCCGGAAATTAAATGAAAATAAGGAGTTTCCTCTAATGTTTCTTCAGAAATAAGGAAAACGCCAAAGGCACCTTTAGGGCCTTTGGCTGTATATTTATTATCAAAATGATAGCAAAACAAAAACAGTGTACTAGAAAGGAATACTACAAGGATAATAACCAGTAGCAGCTGGAAGGTAGTGTTTTGTTTTTTATTTTTTATCAACTGCCTTCCTCCTAACAACAGTAACTTTAAAAAACTTTAGGGAAGAACAGCCAGTGTATAAATGCCGGGGGAGGAACAGCTGAAGGTATACTCATTGTTAAGGAAAGGAGAGATGGTATTGGGTACTACTGTTCCATCTTCAAAGGTTAGTAGTGCCTGTTCAGAAGTAAAAGGAAGGTGAATATAAAAAGGTAGTGTAATGGGAATATCATCTATAAAAATAGAAAATGTTTTCTTCCAGTTCTTCAAGAAAAATAGCAATTTGGCTATGCTCTGTTGTCATAAGTGTATTTATTTCTTTTGTAGGAACATACATAAAAATATTTTTATATTGGAAGGTAAGGATATGGGGATTGGCTAAAGCCATTGGTTGAAGTTGCTTTTTAGAAAGAAGGATACTAGGTTCGGTAGGTAAGGTGATGTCCCCTTCAGCAAAGGCATAGTTGTGAATAGCTTTTGATTTAGTAGGTTCTTTGTGAGGCGCAGGAAAAGAGGGGACTTTATCCCGGTCTACATCGGTAGCAGGTTCTTCGTGTGGTTCAGGCAAAGAGGGGACTTCATCCCGGTCTACACCGGTACGGTCACCTTCGTTTCCGGTTGCAATGTTAGGGGTCTTGCCTTTGGTAAAGTCTAAACTCAAGATATTAGAAAAAACATCATCCCCATGGCGAACTTTAAATTGATAAAAAGAATCTTTCATTAGTATATGGTAGTATAAAAGTAAAGAAGAGGTTTCCTGTTCATCTCCGTAAAGATTAAACCTGCCATAGTCATGTGAATCATCTTGGGACCAGGAACCGTGATTGATAGAAAACCATAAACTGGGTTCTACAGTAGGGGCAAGCCACTGAATATAGTAGCCGTCTTCATGGGTGGATATGGCATCTAAAACTACTTTATCTCGTTGAATTACGTGGACAGCTGTGCAAAGGGCTTTGTTTTCTGCCAAGGTTATGCCAGGGGGTAAATCCACAGAAATAGGATAATAAGCCCCTGTTTTGCTAGGATCAACTTTACTATAGTCAATGGAAATAGAACAGCTAAGATAATCGCCAAATTCAGTAATAAGCGTTGCGGTGTCACCAAATTGATCCAAATAACGTGGTAACTCTTCTTTAGGGGTGCCAAGAGGAATAACTACAGGTTGTCTTTGGGCGGTATCAAAAAGGCAAGTTTGAACCTTTATAAAGCCTTCCTTTTCTTTTTCGGAGACAACAACGATTTTATAAACAGTTAAAGGCTTGTTATTGA
>CAZEIB010000043.1:0-3158 GCA_964511785.1 uncultured Oscillospiraceae bacterium | reverse complement strand
ATCCTTCAGGCAAAATAATGGTTCCTGTAAGGGTATACCTACCGGGGATGGATGAGTCAAAGGCTTGATAATTCCAGCTAATGGGAAAAGGGTATACTTCCCAGTTTCCGGTAAGGCCAAAAGCAGTACTGTCAAGGTCTAAAGAGGCAAAAGGGGTTCCGGCTTCCAAAAAAGCGAGATCTGCGGAAGGGTCGTAGCCTACACGAGTAATAACAATAGACTTTGGTTCGTTATCATCGTCGTCTAAGGGGGGAGCTGTTGGTGGTGGCAAGGCCAAAAGAGCGCTTTCTTCTAAAGGGGGAACGGATGGAAGAGAGTTTGATTCTTCATCAACGTTCTCGTCAACATCATCTAAGGGAAGAGGGTCTACTTCTTCGTCAACGCTCTCGTCAACATCATCTAAGGGAAGGGAGTTTACTTCTTCATCAACGTTCTCGTCAACATCATCTAAGGGAAGGGATTCAGTAATATTATTTTCTTGGGGAAGTTGTTCTTCCTCTTGTTCTAAATACTCATCTTCTTGCTCTAAACATTGATCTTCTTTGGTAAAGGGAGTGTTATTTTCAATTATATCAGCCTCTTCTTTTGGCACCGGATTATTATCTTTTGTATTAATCAGAATATCTTCCTCTATTTCTGGCTTAAGTGCTTCGGGTTCAAATGCTTCTGGCTCAAAAACAGGTTCTGATTCATCGAGGAAGGGGTTGGGTAAATTCAGTTCAGTATCATTCGTTGTACTTTCATCATTTGCAATAATTTCTTCCATAGCCTCATCCTTTGGTTCATGTAGGCTATCTGAAAGGATAGCGTCTTCTAATAAAGGTAGAGGTCTACTTTCGGGAAGGATGTTAGTATTTTCAGCAATGGTATTTTTGTTTTCTTTATCTGTTTTTGAAAGAGGGCTTGTTAAGGGAGAAGCATTTACTGCTGGTGTAGATAAGCTCTTATTTTTTTCGCTAAAAACAGAAGTTGGTAACACAAGAATTTGTAAAAAAGTAAGGGCAAGAAATAAAACAAAAACCTTTTTTTTCATAGTAGCTCCTTTCTAGCTTCAAAAAGCCTCCATCTGGCTAATTCCTTGGTATACTTTCGCACATCGTTACGGCGAATATAGGCCTTGTTCCCATTTATCATTTCAAAGTCTCTATTGATGGCTTTGACATAGCTTAAATTTACAATATAGCTTTTATGACAATGAACAAAAGGGGGATTAGGAAGTAATGCAACAAATCCTTCTATGGTCATTGTTGTCCCTGCATCAATCACCTCGTTTTTGGTGTGGATATAACAATTGTGATTTTGAACCTCAATATAATAAATTTCATTAAAGGGAATCTCTTTTTTTCCTCCTTTTAAAGGGATGGAACAGACTTGGCGTAGCCATTTTAAAAGTTCAACACGTTTTTGAATAACCCTTTCCAGTTTTTTTCGCTCAACTGGTTTTACTAAATAGTGTTGAGCACCTACATCAAAGGCTTCCAACATATGTTCTTCGCTGGTAGTGGTAAAAACAATTCCGCAATGTTCGTCGATAGACCTTAAATGGCTTGCTGCTTTTGTACCACTGATGCCCGTTAGGTAAATATCAAAAAAAACCAAATCAAACTTACCACCTGGATAAGCGGAAAGAAAATCTTCACCATTTGTAAAAGATTATAAGGGGGAGAAACTGATGTTAAAAAGAAGTTCGATGAAAAGAAGCATATCGTTGTTTCTTGTTTCAATTTTTTTGTTTAGCAGTTTTCCAATGGGAATGCTATCTGAAGAAAACCTAAATATTCCTATCCAAGAGAGTATTGAAGAGGAGATAAGTAGCAATACCTCCATCCCACAAGGGGATGAGGAGACAAATGCTTTTAAAGAAACAACGGAGAGTTCGTCGAAGAAAGAAATAGAGGAACCGACAGTTTTTAATGAGACAAATACCAACATAACCGACAATAATGAAGTAACAACGATAGAAAACGAAACAGACAATAATGAAGTAACAACGATAGAAAACGAAACAACAGAAGAAATAACAGCAGAAGTTGAT
This sequence comes from uncultured Oscillospiraceae bacterium, assembly GCA_964511785.1. Classification (GTDB taxonomy): domain Bacteria; phylum Bacillota; class Clostridia; order Christensenellales; family Aristaeellaceae; genus CAYFQH01. The sequence goes on along the minus strand of CAZEIB010000043.1, from coordinate 1,123 downwards.
GAAGATGGGGAAATAAACATTTCTGATGAATAGGCGACTAAGTTTGCAGGAACGCTGGTGTTTAAAAACAAACTTGGGTCTGTTATAAAGAAAGTTTCTGTTTCTATTGAAAAGCCTTTTGAGAACAGTAGTATTCCAAAGCCTTTTGAAGAAGATGCTATAGGCTGGGGGATAATGAAGGGAGGAAAGGTTTCTTCTAGTGTATTCGTTTTTTCGCCAGAGAGCTTAAGCACATTGCAGCCCGATGGTGAAGGGATTGTATACTTTGGGCCGGTTTTTATAATAGAACAGCCTTCTGAAGAATCTATAGATTCTTCGGAAACCTCACAAGTACCTGATACTGAAGTACCCGAACCGGAAACGACTACAGAACCGGAAACGACTACAGAACCGGAAACGACTACAGAACCGGAAGGAACTACTGAACCGGAAACGACTACAGAACTGGAAACGACTATGGAACCGGAAGAGACGTTGAAATCAGAAGAAATCACAGAAGCAGATGAAGAAGATAGTAGTTATACTGTTACTTTTGTTTTTTCGGAAAATGAAAAGACAACAAAAACGGTTAAACCAAATGAACTTGTGAAGTATGAAGAGGTAAACCCTGCTGATTATCATATGGCGGTATTTCGTGGTTGGTTTACCAGCCCTACACCTACAGAGGGGCAGTACTCTTTTGATTTTGATACGCCAATAACAGAGGATTTAACCTTATATGCAGTTTTTTCTAATACCTTTTTAATTAGCTACAAAAACACAGAGGGAACTGTGGTTAAAACATACACTTTTCAGCCAAACCAACCAATTTACGCTCCGCCCCAGGAAGTTTTAGACCTTATTTCTCCGCCGGCGGAAGGAATGCTTTTAGATTATTGGTATGAAGAGGGTAAAGACGAAAATATTCCTTATAATTTCGACTCACCTGACTCAATAGCTACTAGAGATATGGTGTTTCGTCCTAAATTTACCGGTAGCTACTTGGTATTATTTTTATCTGACGGTAGTGAAGTAGATGCACAAGTAGTAAGGCAGGGAGAATATGCTACTAGACCTACAGACCCAACAAGAGAAGGATATCGTTTTGAAAACTGGTATAAAGAAGGGGAAAATGATCCCTTTA
>CAZEIB010000042.1:0-12916 GCA_964511785.1 uncultured Oscillospiraceae bacterium | reverse complement strand
GACAACGAAAAAAACATGGTTCGTATTGATATGTCCGAATATATGGAGAAATTTTCAGTATCTAGGCTTATTGGTGCCCCTCCAGGATATGTAGGATATGATGAAGGAGGACAGTTAACAGAGGCTGTAAGGCGTAGCCCATATACCGTAATTTTATTTGACGAAGTTGAAAAAGCTCACCCCGATGTATTTAATGTATTGTTGCAGGTTCTTGATGATGGGCACATTACAGACTCACAGGGAAGAAGGGTAGACTTTAAAAACACGGTGATTATTATGACCAGTAATTTAGGATCCGACTATATATTGGAAGGGATTACTCCCCAAGGAGAAATTTCTCAAACGGCTAAATTACAGGTAGAAGGTTTACTGAAAACCAAATTCAGACCGGAATTTTTAAATAGAATTGATGATATTGTGTTTTATAAACCTTTATCTAAAGAAAATATTACCTCTATTGTAGATTTACTGATTAAGGACTTACAAAGTAGGTTAGCGGAGAAAGAAATAACCCTTGTATTAACTCAAGAGGCAAAAAAATTGATTATTGAAAGAGGCTATGACCCTGTATATGGAGCCAGACCCTTAAAACGCTACTTACAAAGCAAAGTTGAAACCCTTGTTGCCAAAGAAATTTTAAAACAGGATATTCATCCCGGTGAACAGTTGGAAGTAATCATAGATCGGCAAGGAGAATTATCTGTAGAGCGAAAAGAAAGAATGAAATTATAAAAAGAAGTCGGAAAACTTTCCGACTTCTTTTTATGGGTTTTGAAAATAGCTTCCATTAAGGGAATAAAGAAGATAATCATCATCTTCATATTCTAAGTTAAAATTTGGGTGAAGGGTATCGTAATGGGCAAAAGAATTGGACTCATTTATCGTAAGTAAAAGAAAGACTTTTTCTTGTAAAGGGGCCTTTTCAATTAAGGTTTTACTTGTGAGCCAGCGATAAGGTAATAAGCTATCAAAAGATAAAGGAACTACTTTAATTTCACCATTAGATATTTCTGTTAATACATTGGAGTTCCAGTAACTTGCATAACCTATTGTTAAATCATTCTTCAGTAAATAATTCTTTACACCTTGAAGCTCTTCTACAGTGTTGGGATTTTGATTAGCAAGGCCTGAGTAAGCAACTTTATCACCATAACTTTGGTAGTTAGAAAAATATTTTAATGTAGATATACTATTCATCAGCCCTACAGCAAGAAGAAAAGCAAGAAAAAGAGATTGTAAGCGTTTAAAATGAGGCTCTATGGCATATATTGATAAGGCCATAGGAAAAGCAAATACAAGTGGAGGTATTTGATATAAAGGATGACTTCCTCCAAAAGTAGAAAGAAAACATGCAGCAAAATTCACAGCAAAAAGGATGGGAAAAAAGAGCGAAAGAAATTTTGGGAGAAAAAGTTTCTTTGACTGTAGTAGAAAAAAACCACGAAGAGAAAAACCGATATAGATAAAAAAAGACACTATAGATAAGATTGAGGATAAGCCAAAAAGAGAAAAAACAGGAAATCCCGGTCGATAACCAAAAATTTCAAAAACAAAAACAAGCAACTTATTGAAATGTTCCAGTGAAGGAGAAATGACATTCAGAGTTCCTATACCACCGACAGAATAGTGTTTGGAAAAGTAAGCTTGATTTAACCAATAGCCTATAAAAGAAAAAACAATAGAAGCTGCAAATAGTAAGAAAATTTGCTTTTGCTCAGGAAATCGAAAGGAAATTTTTTCTATATCAGGCCTGAGAAAGAGATATACAAAAAAGCTTAAGGCTAATGGGATAATAAAAATAACGAAAAACCTTAGACTAGTTAATCCCATAAGTAAAGATAGAAAAGAAAAGAAAATCCAATAAAAATAAAAGTTTTTCTTCTTGTTGTTAAAAGATTTAAGGATGCGACCAATGGTTCCTATGGCTAAAAACATGATAATAAGATAGGGAGTATAATAGTGGTGCATTAAAATAATGCGGGCATAGGGGATACTGGTTGGAAAAAGCAAAAAAGCAGCACCTAAAAAAAAGCTTTGGTTTGACAGGTTTAATCCTCGGCACAAATATAAAAAAGACAAGACATATAAGGCACAAAGGATCATCGACCCTGCAATACGAACAAATAGAAAGTTATCGAAAAGATGAAAAAGAAGAGTATAAATTATTTGGGAGTGAAAGAAACGCAACTCCGTAGAATAATACCAATTTTCATTTAACAAAGAGATTTTTCCATCTTGAGCTAGCATCCTAGAAAAAATCAGCTCTGCAGCAGCGTCGCTATCAGTTATCTTGCCTGCAGTAGTAAAAATTAAAAAAAGAGTCATTCCAATACTTACTAAAAACAGAAGTATTGGAATGAAATGGAGAAATTTTTTTTTAGAAGAAGGCAAAGTCATTTATACGGCTCCTTGGGCAATCATGGCTTCGGCAACTTTCATAAAGCCTGCAATGTTGGCGCCAATGACATAGTTGTTTTCTACACCATAAGCCTTAGCAGCATCGTTAATTTTATGAAAAATGCTTTTCATAATTCCTTGAAGTTTTTCGTCTACTTCTTCTAGGGTCCAGCTTAAACGCATACTATTTTGGGTCATTTCAAGGGCACTAGCAGAAACACCCCCTGCATTGGCCGCTTTACCAGGAGCAAAAAGAACTTGATTGGTTAAAAATAGATTGGTGGCATCGATGGTGGTGGGCATATTAGCCCCTTCACCAACAGCAATAACTCCATTTTTGATTAAAGCTTTAGCTCCATCTTCATCCAGTTCATTTTGTGTAGCACAGGGTAAGGCAATATCACAGGGAAGGGTCCAAATACCTCTAGAACCTTCATGATAAGTAGCGGAGGGAACAGCTTTAATGTATTCGCTAATACGCTTTCGTTCTATTTCTTTAATTTGTCTTACAAGGTCTAAATTAATTCCATTAGGATCATGAATATAACCACTACTATCACTTAGAGCTATTACTTTAGCCCCCATAGAGATAGCTTTTTCAGCAGCATAAATAGCCACATTACCGGCACCTGAAACAACAACAGTTTTTCCTTCAATGGTTTGACCGTGGGTGTTCAGCATTTCTTTTACCAAGTAACATAATCCGTAACCGGTAGCTTCTTTACGGCCTATGCTTCCGCCGTAAGAGAGGCCCTTGCCTGTAAGAACCCCATGGTAAAGACCGGTAATGCGTTTATATTGGCCGTAAAAATAGCCGACTTCACGAGCCCCTACACCAATATCTCCTGCAGGTACGTCAGTGTCAGCGCCGATATAACGGTAAAGTTCGGTAATAAAGCTTTGGCAAAAGGCCATGATTTCACTTTCGCTTTTTCCCTTAGGATCAAAATCACTTCCTCCCTTACCACCCCCAATGGGTAAACCTGTAAGGCTGTTTTTTAAGGTTTGCTCAAAACCTAAAAACTTAATAATGCTTAAGTTCACATTAGGATGAAAGCGAATACCTCCTTTGTAGGGGCCAAGGGCACTGTTATATTGTACACGATACCCACGATTGACACGAGTTTTTCCCTGATCATCTACCCAGGGAACCCTGAAAACAATGGTTCGTTCAGGTTCAATAAGTCTTTCTAATAAGCCCACTGTTTCAAATTCCGGGTGCTTATCCAGCACCAAAGATAAAGAAGTTAAAATTTCTGTAGTAGCTTGAATAAATTCCGGCTCATGGCCATCCCGGGCTTTAACTTGCTCCAATATTTTTAAAGCATAAGGGTTCATAAAAAGCTCCTTCCTATAACAAAGTAATTCATTCCATATTGTAATGTTTCTTTTGCTATAGTGCAAGAAAAAGGGAGGAAAGAAATGTTTTATTTAGGTATTTATCTGTTATAATTGCGATAGGGAGAAAAGATTAGTATAATAAAAGTATAGCAAATAAGTAGGGAGGAAATATGGGGCAAATATATGTAATAGTAGTAGCAAAGGATACAGCCAGTTGCAAACAAACGGTTAACAACCTGGTTTCCCTTGCCTATCATCCTCGAAAACTTCGTATTCATATGGCTATTTTAGCAGAAAAGGAAGAAGAGTTAGTTAATATTGCAGCGCCGGCTTCCAGCAAAGTAGAATATTTTAAAGAAGAACATCTGGATAAAGTACTTCGAAAATTATACAAAGAATATAAAAAAGAAAAATATGCACTGCAAGTAATTGGAAATATGGACTTTGAGATTGGATGGGATAAACATTTAAGAGAAGTTGTAGATTTTCCTAAAGAGAAAAAGGCGGTATTTTCTTTTATGCCAATGAATGGGGAAGCCTATAATATTGGAATTGAAAATGTGAAAGAAGAGAAGATAGAATTTTGCAACAGAATAAAAACCTCTTCTTATTTTGAACCGATAGAAAGCTTATTTGTAACCCCTCGCTTGATTTTTGGTAGAGGAGAATGGATGAAGATAGCAGCAATACAGCGATGGAAATCGGAAGATATACTTAGTTTAAGTGTAAGTGCCCTTATAGCAGGATATCAAATATATACTTCTCAACATTGTTTTGCATTTTTTAATTTGAAGGAAGAGGAAAAAAAGGTTGAGCTTTCTTTTCCCTTAGATGAAAAAGAAGAAGGTTTTTTTTTAAGTCTTGAAATAAATGTGGAAGAAGGGAAAAATTCATTAAATGGCTATATGGGGTTAAAAAACAACTATCATCCTTATTTTACTCAAATATCTCTTTCTCAAGCTTATAGGCAGTATAAAGGGAGAAAGCAACAGAGTGAATCGGATGTAAAGCCCATGTTTTTTACTGCTTGGGAAGAAAGAGAAAGCCCTTTGCAGCAAGAGATATTATTAAAAAACTTTTCCTATTTAAGCCATTTATATTATTTCCCACTAACGGTTTACGGCCCTAAAAAATGTATAAAGGCCCTTACCAGCATATTTCCTAATACTTTTCCTTTAGAGGAGATAGGAATTAATTATCAGAAAAAAGATGTTTTAGAAAGAGGCCTTTCTCTTTTTTTAAAGAAGGGAATAGAGCAGTTTTCCCAGTATAGCCATTACGGTTGGGTTAAGATGGACTACTTGACCTATTCTTTATATGATAAACAGGCCTTTATTTGGGAAAGTTTGAAAGATGATCATATCCACTTAGGAGTAAAAAATGGTAAAATTGATGAAGGATTGTTGATTCTTCCAAAAGAAAAACTTTTATGGTTTTCAGAAGAAATGCTTCAATATCAAAAAGAAGGAAAAAGTTTGAATCAAGGATTGGAAACCATGGTAGAAAAAACCCCGTACTTTTTTACCTTATATGATTTTGATCAGTACCATCAGCTATTAGAAGCTTTTTTATATGAATAAAAAGAGTAAGGAGAAACCTATGGAAGGAAAACGAGTAAAGGATTCATTTACAGAACAGGTGCAAATTGTATTGCCTGCCCATATCAATGGTTACCAAAGGCTTTTTGGGGGACAATTGATGCAATGGATTGATGTGGTGGCAGGGGTTGTGGCTAGGCGCCATGCAAATAAAGAAGTAACGACTGCAGCCATTGATCATTTGGAATTTAAGTCTCCAGCTTTTGTGAACAATACCATTACTTTACAAGGGCGAGTGACTTATGTAGGAAAGACCAGTATGGAAGTAAGGGTAGATACGTTTACAGAATGTATAGATGGAACCCGTCACCGTATTAATAGAGCCTATTTTGTTATGGTGGCATTGGATGAAGAACAGAAACCTACCAAAGTACCTCCCTTGATTTTAGAAACCGAGGCAGAAAAAATTGAATGGGAAAATGGGGTTCGTCGCAAGGAAATGCGGAAGATGCGCGCCAGTGCAAGGTTTTAGCAATAAAAATAAAAGCCATCCCCCGGCTTGCCGAGGGATGGCTTTTAAGCTGAATAAAGAAAATAAACTAGGATAAATAATCTTGGGTAAGCAAAGCAAACATACTATCTGCCCAAGCAAACCAACTACGAGTAAATTCTTTTGGATGATTTACATTAAACCCCTCATGCATATGTCCCGTATCTCCATCAGTAGCCATCATGGTTTCTAAAAGAGCCAGTTTCTCTTCTTTACTTTGGGCTGTCAATCCTTCCATAGCTAAAGAAATATGCCAAATGTACTCAGGGGGAGTGTGAGGACTGCCAATACCCTTGGCTTTTGTACCTTCATAGTAAAAGGGGTTTATTTTACTTAAAATAAGTTGTCGGGTATTTTGATAGATGGGGTCAGTAGAATTACAAAAACCGAAAAAAGGTGTACTAAGCAGGCTTGGAAGGTTGGCATCATCCATAAGTAAGTAGTTGCCTAGCCCATCTACTTCATAAGCAAATACTTTTCCATGGGAAGCAGTATCAACAACTCCATAATTTAAAATTCCTTCCCGAATATCTTTAGCTAAGGTGGCTGCTTTTGATGTAAGTTTAGAATCAATATTCCAAGAGGATACCTTTTCAAGAACGGTTACCGCTTGCATATTGGAAGGGATTAAAAAGTGATAAGTACAAGCATCATCGCTAGGACGAAAACCGCACCAAGTCATACCTGTGTAGCCTGTTAAGGTACCTTTTCCTTCTCTTTGCAAGGTTTCAGTAATTAAATCCGTATTTCTTTCAAAAAGATAAGAAGATTTTTCTTCATGATGCTGTTCTGTTTCCCATAGTTGTAAAACTTGTGAAATAGCATCAAGAACCACAGGAGTAAATACTTTTTCATCGTTAGTAATAAAATGATAGCGGTCAATAAGCCAAAGAAAAAAAGCTAAGGAGTCAATTTCATATTTGCGTTCCCACACCCAAGGGGATTGTTGGGTTTTATCAGTAGGGTCGTAACTATGTCCTAAAGGATTTTGGTTAAAGGCATTGGCGTAAGGGTCTAACTGAACACACTTAGCCTGGCGCTGAATTAAACCGAAAACAGCCTGTTTTAAAATAGCATCCTTTAAAAGTAAAGGTAAATAATGGGCTACTTGCATGGTACTGTCTCGAAGCCACATAGCAGGGATATCACCGGTAATTAAAAAGGTATCCTCCTGGGATAAAATGGTGGCTGTGGTCTTCCAAGTGGTAGCAAAACAGTTTGCATACATTTGTTTCCATTTTTCACTGGGTAATTGTTTTTGTATTTCAGCAATATGGGCTTCCATAGGCTTTGTAAGCTCCATTAAACTCACTCCTTTAATTCATAAATCAATTAAGTGTACCAAGGAAGGGCTTTCTTGTCTACAATAACTAAAAAACAATCATTAATCAAGAAGAGAAAACAGGGCAAGAATATCTTTTTTTTCAGTTGCCCAGCTGGTAACAAAGCGAACTACGCTGTGGCTGTCATCATACTTTTCCCAAAACTCAAAAGCCACATTTTTTGACAGCTCTTCCATTTTTTGGTTACTTATAATAATAAACTGTTGGTTAGTGGGAGAATTGAGAAAGAGGGAATAACCACGGTTTTGAAAACCTTCTTTTAACAACATTGCCATTTTAATGGTGTGGGCACTAATATCAAAATATAAATTATCTGTAAAAAGGGTGTCAAATTGCAAACCCAGTAGACGTCCTTTGGCTAAAAGGGCACCCTGTTGCTTCATCATGGTTAAAAAATGTTTTGGACCATTACCTTTAGGAAAAACAACAGCCTCTCCACATAAGGCACCTACCTTGGTTCCACCAATATAAAACACATCGCAGTATTGGGCAATGGAGGGAAGAGAAAGATCACTATTGGGACTCATTAGGCCATAGCCTAGTCTGGCGCCATCAATAAACAGAGGAAGTTGGTAGCTTTGACAGATTTGATACAAAGCCTTTAATTCCTTTTTACTATATAAACTGCCGTATTCACTTGGGTGAGAGATATAAACCATCCCGGGGAAAACCATATGTTCGTAGGTGGGGTTTTCCCAAAAATTTTTCAAGTAGTTTTCAAGGTCTTTAGAAGAAATTTTTCCTTCTTCTTGAGGAAGGGACAATACTTTATGACCGGTGAATTCGATAGCCCCGGCTTCGTGTACGTTAATATGCCCAGTTTCAGCGGCAATAACTCCTTCGTAGGGTTTTAACATGGAAGAAATGACTAAAGCATTGGTTTGAGTACCACCAACCAAAAAAAACACTTCTCCCTGAGGGCAGTTACAGGCATTTTTAATTTTTTCTTTTGCACTAAGGGTATAGGGGTCGTTTCCGTAACCGGATAATTTTTCCAAATTGGTTTCAACAAGACGCTGTAAAATTTTTTCATGGGCGCCTTCAATATAATCGCTTTCAAAAGATAACATTTTTTCCTCCTCATAACTTTTCCTATTTGTAGTCAATGGGATTATTTTACCATGGAAAAAAAAGAAAACATGATAAATTTTGCTTTTCCTGTGTTTAAAATAGTAAAACTCCTTCACAGCTTACAGTTGTGAAGGAGTTTTACTGGTTAACGTGGACTATTACAGGCTAAGTAGCGCCTTTAATTCTTCTTTAGGACGAACCCCAATAGATTTTTGAATAAGTTCTCCCTTTTGAAAAACTAAAATAGTAGGAATGGTGGTAATACCATAACGAGCAGCAATACTAGGCTCCTCATCAACATTTAGCTTTCCAACAATAGCGTCTTCACCAACTTCTTGGGCTAATTGTTCTACAATAGGGCCAAGCATACGACAAGGGCCACACCAAGGTGCCCAAAAATCTACCAATACAGGTTTTTCGCTGTTAATGGTTTCATCAAAATTACTAGTGGTAACAGTTAACAATGCCATAATATAACCTCCTTCAATTCAGTGACAGGATATCACTATAAAGAATATACCCTTGTTTAAAATAGGTGAAACAATTAATTAAGAAATTGTAGAGAAATTCGCTGAGTTTCTTTTTCAACACTTAAAATACGTACAGTAACAATATCTGATACTTGAACTATTTGACTGGGATGACGAAGAGGTCGCCCAAATTTGGAAATATGAATCAATCCGTCTTTGTGAACGCCAATATCAACAAAAGCGCCAAAATCGGCTACATTACGTACAGTACCTTTTAATTCCATACCTACTTTTAAGTCGTCTATGGTTAGTACGTCTTTTCTAAGCAAAGGGGGAGGAAGTTCGTCGCGGGGATCTCTACCGGGTTTATCTAATTCTTTCGTAATATCAACAAGGGTAGGCTCCCCAACCTTTAAATCTTTTGAAAGGGAAGAAAAGCCTTTGTTTTGAGCAGTTTGATAAATATTTCCAATAGCAGTTTTAGGTGTAAATTGAAGAAGATGAAGTAAATTTTCTGCTACTTTGTAGGATTCAGGGTGAACCCCTGTATTTTCTAAAGGATTTTTTCCATCGGGAAGACGTAAAAAACCTGCACACTGTTCAAAGGCTTTAGGCCCTAGTTTAGGAACTTTTTTCAATTGGCTTCTGGTGGTAAAAGAGCCGTTTTCTTCCCGATATTGTACAATATTTGTAGCAACGGCCGTATTAATACCTGCTACTTGCTTTAAAAGGGGAGCACTGGCGGTATTTAAATCAACTCCAACGGCATTTACACAGTCTTCTACTACACCGTTTAAAGCACTGTCTAAGGCAGATTCTTTTAAATCGTGCTGATATTGGCCAATGCCAATAGATTTCGGATCAATTTTAACCAATTCGGCTAAAGGGTCTTGTAAACGCCGGGCAATGGATACGGCAGAACGGATGGATACGTCAAATTGAGGAAACTCTTTAGCTGCTAAGGGGGAAGCAGAGTAAACGGAGGCTCCTGCTTCATTAACAATCATGTAAGATAAATCCATATCAGGCATATCCTGCATAAGAGAAACGAAAAACTCCTCTGTTTCTCTAGAGGCAGTACCGTTACCAATGGCGGCAATTTGCACTTGGTGGGTTACAATCATCCGTTTAAGTGTATCTTTTGCCCTTTGAACCTGTTTTTGCTCAGGGAGGGGAAAGATAACCCCTGTGTCTAACACCTTACCGGTTTCATCTACTACAGCTACTTTACAACCGGTACGAATACCGGGGTCTAATCCAACAACTCTTTTTCCCTTTACAGGAGGCTGCATTAACAGAGGTTTTAGGTTTTTTCCAAACAAAGCAATAGAAGCTTCCTGAGATTTTTCTGTTAAATCATTACGCAGTTCATTTTCTACAGAAGGGGCAATTAATCTCTGATAGCTATCTTCCAGTACTAGCTCAATGATGGAGGAAGTAGTACTGCCCGGGCGAAGGTATAAAGAAGCCAATAAAGCAGATACATTTTCCGGAGGAACTTCTAAGCTAACCTTTAAAAAGCCTTCTTTTTCTCCTCGATTCATTGCCAACACCCTGTGAGGAGGCATTGCACGATAAAGTTCCTGATGATTGTAATACATACGGTAAACGGAGTCCTCTTCTTTTGTGCCAACAACACTGACCAAAGCCTGCTGATGATAAAGCTTTTTTATATCGGTACGAACCTGAGGATCGTTGGAAATATCTTCCGCTAAAATATCCATAGCTCCTTGAAGGGCCTCTTCAACGGTGTTTACCTCTTTTTCCTCATTGATAAAGGGGAGAGCCAACTCTTCAGGGCTTTTTTCCTTTTCTGTTTGAAATAAAAGGAGGATGGATAAGGGTTCTAAGCCCTTTTCTCTGGCAATGGAAGCACGGGTTCTGCGTTTGGGTCTAAAGGGACGATAAATGTCCTCTAAAGTTCCAAGGGTTTGAGCCTTGGCTAAAGCTTCCTCTAGTTCAGGGGTATAATTTTCCTGTTCGGTGAGTAAACGACGTATTTCATCCCGCCGCTTTTCCAAGCTTTTTAACTGTTCTAGTTTTTGGGCTAAATCACGTATCAGTTGATCGTCTAACTGCCCGTGTTGCTCTTTACGGTAACGGGCAATAAAAGGAAGGGTATTTCCCTCATCAATTAATTTGATGACGGCTTCCGCTTGCCACGGGGCAATGGAAAAAGTTTGGGCTAATAATTGGGAAAACAATGATTCAGTCACTCCTTATCATCTTGTAAATAAGTATCAATTATAAAGGGAGGGCGGGCCTTGGTTTCATTATATATTTTACCGATATATTCTCCGATGACACCAAGGCTTAAAAGTTGTATACCACCAATCATCCAAATAGACCCCATGGTACTGGTCCAGCCTACAGAGGCATTACCACTAAGCTTGGCAATAAGGGCATACAAAAGCATAGCAAGGCTTAAAATAAAAATAATAATGCCGATATTTAAAACAAAGCGAATGGGTTTTATACTAAAGGAAGTAATGCCGTCTAAAGCGAAGGCAATCATTTTTTTAAGAGGGTATTTAGACTCTCCTGCCATACGGGCATTACGCTCATAATATACATTGGTACTTGGAAAACCGATTAAGGGAACAATACCCCGTAAAAAAAGATTTACTTCTTTATATTGGGCCAAGGCTTCTAAGGCGCGTTTGCTCATTAAACGGTAATCTGCATGGTTATCAACAATATCTACCCCTAAAAAACCCATGAATTTATAAAAACCTTGAGCAGTAGTACGTTTAAATACAGTATCTGTATCTCGCTTGCTTCGAACGCCATAAACAATATCGTGGCCGTTTTTATATTCCTTTACAAATTCATCAATGGCATGAATGTCATCCTGCAAATCTGCATCCATAGAAACCACAATATCGGCCTTCTCCTTTGCAGTCATTAGCCCCGCCAACAAAGCCTGTTGGTGACCGCGGTTGCGAGAAAGCTTCAGACCCTGAAAGAGGTGACTACTTTGATGAAGGGCGGTAATAGTAGGCCAGGTTTGATCTTTTGAGCCGTCATCTACCAATAACGCCCGACTGTTTGGATGGATGGCCTTAGTGGTAATTAAGGCATTTAACTTTTCTTTTACTTGTTTAGCCGTTTCAGGTAAGGCATCTTCTTCGTTATAACAGGGAATGACTACATATAAAATAGGTTCTGAAAGGAATTGATCCATAATAACCTCCTTTAAATAACATAGGGAATACGAATACATTATCTACGATTATACCATAAAAAGCAAAAACGCCTTCGAATTTGAAAGCGTTTTTACATATATGTAACTGGTACAAAAAAGGAGGAGTTAAGCTTCAACAGTATTGTTGGAACCAGAAGGTAATGCACGAACGGCAAAACCGCTACGTAAGCAACGAGTGCAAACATTTAACCGTTTTCCATGGCCATTAACCATCACACGAACTTTTTGTACATTAGGAGCCCAGAAACGATTACTCTTTCTGTTAGAGTGACTCACCTTATGACCACTCATTGCTCTTTTTTCACATACTTGACAAAATTTGCCCATTCCTTACACCTCCTTTGGATTTAAGCGCATGAAAGCTTTCTTATTTTATCACTAAGTCTATCCTTTTGCAAGTTTAAAATGAAAACATTCTAAAAAATATTATTAATGTGCCCTTCCCCACAAGAAATCATGGAAAGTAGTGAGGTTGGTAAAATGCAAAGGAGCTTCGACTTTTTTGAAAAAATTATCTAAATCTAAAAAAGCTCCTTCAATGCCGGCATTGTAGCCACTTTGTACATCAATCATTCGATCCCCAATCATAATGGATTTTTCTTTTGGAAGATGATGTTTGCCAATAAGCCAGTTTAAGGCATTGGGAGCAGGTTTATGAGGGAAATTAGCAGTTTTCGTAATAATATCGGTAAACAAATGGGATAAATGATTTTCTTCAAGATAGGCCAAGGTGGAATTGCCTCTATGGGTATAAATATAATGTTTAACCCCACCTTGGTGAAGGGATAAAAGTAATTGAGGAATGCCGGGGAAAGGCTTTAAGCTATTAATAGGGAAGCCACTTTCAAATTTGCGGTACAATTCAAATAAATCTTCCTGGATATGGTGGGTTTCAGTAAGCTTTTTAACACCATGGCCTACAGAATGTTTAAGGAGGGTATATAAATAGCTATAATCCTCTTCTATACCTAAAGAAGCTAAGGCCATTTGTATGGCTTTTG
>CAZEIB010000041.1:0-12977 GCA_964511785.1 uncultured Oscillospiraceae bacterium | reverse complement strand
AGTTTTAATGCCTTTGACAGTATTAATGCCCCTTTAGCCGGCCATATTGATAGTGCCGGTATTCACATCAACTATCCTCAGCGTCTTCCTTCCGCCCCCCACTCTTTACCTATATCCAATTTAGATTCCAGGGTGTTTTTATTAAAAGTATTTCCTGGTACCCAGCCAGATGTTTTTGATTGGATTGTTCAGGCAGGCTATAAAGGAATTGTACTGGAGGCTTTTGGGTTAGGAGGCCTTCATTATATTCGCAGAAATTTGGTAGATAAATTAAAAATGCTTAATCAACATGGTATTTTTGTTATTGTAGTAACCCAATGTTTTTATGAAAAAGCCGACTTATCTATTTACGAGGTAGGAGTTCAGCTTTTATCCAGCCATATTATTTCCGGTGGGGATTTAACCACCGAAGCTGCTGTAACCAAAATGATGTGGGCCTTAGCTCAAAAGGATCCTGAGGCTTATTTATTAAAAGAGTCCTTTTTACAATTTACTTAAAGGATGAATATTTTGAAAATTAAAAAAACCAATGCCATGCGCATATTAGATCAACAGAAAATTTCTTACGAAGTGATGTCTTTTCCTTATTCGGAAAAAGATTTTGATGGTACCCATGTAGCTGCTTACCTTAATCTGCCCTTTCATCAAGTATATAAAACCTTGGTTCTTCTAGGGGAAAAACAAGGTCCCGGGGTTTTTTGTTTACCTGTTGATAAAGATGTAGACCTTAAAAAAGCAGCTGCTTTATTGGGGGAGAAAAAAGTATCCTTATTGCCCATTGCAAACCTTTTAGCGGTTACGGGCTATGTGCGAGGAGGCTGTTCTCCTATTGGTATGAAAAAACACTACCTTACTTTTTTTCACCCCGATTGCTTACGCCAGCAACATATTGCTGTAAGCGCCGGCCAACGGGGTTTACAAGTGTTCATTGCTACAAAAGACCTGCTTTCAATTACCCAAGGGCAGATTATAGCTGATTAAATCATTTTTTCTTTTCACGCCTTTTTATACAAGGTGTGTATTTCTTTGTTTTAAGGAGGTTCTCTTTTGCATCATCCCATTCAAATTTCAAAACTACAACCCTCTCATATAGGAAGTCCTCAGTGGATAGGAGGCGTTTTTTCTTTTTTAGAAAAAACCTCTTCTTCCCTTGATGTACTAATTACCGACCCCTGCTCTCTTACTCCTTTTCTCTTTTCCTTTCCTAATATTGAGGAGCTGTCATCTTTTCCGTTCACTTCAAAAGAAACTTACTATTTTTTTGCAGTAGGTTCTATTGAGGCGGCTTTTTCAATAGAAGATATCCACCTTTTTACTGCCACTGCTAGAGAATTTGCCTTGTTTTCTTCTAAGGGAGAGCTTCTTTTATCTAAGGGGCCTCACTCTACACCTACATTATCGCAAACCTTTCTTCAAGGTTTTTTCCCACCACGTTCTTTAAAAAGCAATCCAACTTTTTTATCCGTTCAAGAGGTATTGTCTCTTGCAAACTATGGAAATATTCAATTTTCTTTAAAAGAAATTCAAGTTCTCTGTTATAAGTTGTGGGCCATGAAAGAGTTTACCGCTATCATTCATACTTCTTCTTTAGGTTCACCCAAAAAAGAAACCCCTGCTAATTTCTCTTCCGACATTTATCGAGAGGATATTCCTTCCCCTTCTTTTTTAGCTGAAGATATTCTTTCCCACTCCAGCCACAAAAAAGAGGGTTATTTTCTTATTCCTTCTATTTTAAAAAAGGAGGGAACAAGCAATGAGCCTGCTTTATAAAAGCCTTTCTTCCCTCCATCAAGGAATATGTAAAAAGGACTTTAGCCCTAAAGAATTATGGGAAGTATTTTATAAGCAAAGTCTTTTTACCCAACCTTTCATTAACAGCTTTATTTCTATTTCTTCTGAAATTCCTAATAATAAAGGCCAAGGGTATTTAAATCAAATTCCTTTTGCTTTAAAAGACAATATGGCTACAAAGGGGATTTTAACCACTTGCGCCAGTAAAATGCTTAGAAATTTCACCCCAAGTTACAATGCTACCGTTTATGAAACTCTTATGGCAAATGGAGCCCTGTTACTGGGTAAAACCAATATGGACGAGTTTTCCATGGGAGCAACTACCCAATCCTCTTTTTGGGGACCTAGTAAAAACCCTTGGGACTTACAAAGGGTTCCGGGAGGATCCTCCGGCGGCAGTGCAGCTGCAGTGGCCAGCTTATCTATTCCCTTTGCTTTAGGTACAGACACCGGTGGCTCCATTCGCCAGCCTGCTGCCTTTTGTGGCGTAACAGGCTTTAAACCTACCTTTGGTCATGTATCCAAAAACGGCGTTGTTGCCTTTGCCTCTTCTTTAGACCAAGTAGGCCCTATTGCCAAAACTGTAAAAGACTGCGCCCTTGTTATGGATGTGATTGGAGGCTTTGATCCCTTAGATCCTTCTACTCACTCTTATTCTTCTTATTCTTATA
Organism: uncultured Oscillospiraceae bacterium; assembly: GCA_964511785.1. Classification (GTDB taxonomy): domain Bacteria; phylum Bacillota; class Clostridia; order Christensenellales; family Aristaeellaceae; genus CAYFQH01. Next base: position 10,515 of record CAZEIB010000041.1, on the reverse strand, counting down.
CCAAAAGCCTTTCTTCCAGCGTTAAAGGTCTTTGTATCGGTTTACCAAAGGAATTTTTAGCTGCTTGCGTAGATGCTGATATTGTTAAAACCATGGAAGAAACCATTAGCACCTTTGTAAAGTTAGGGGTTGCTTTTAAAGAAATTTCTATTCCTGTTTTTCCTTTTTTGCCTGCCGTTTATTATATTATTTCTTCAGTTGAAGGCGCTTCCAATTTAGCTCGTTTTGACGGTATTCGTTTCCCCAATCCTTCTTCTTTAACCACAAAAGAATATAGAGGAGAAAACTTTGGAAAAGAAGTAAAAAGACGAATTATGCTTGGCACTTTACTAAGTACTAATCTTCATGGAGAAAATGAGTATAAAAAAGCCCTAGCCTTTAAAGAACAATTAAAGGAAGAGCTGGATGGGGCATTTTCTCAGTGCGATGCCATTCTATCTCCTGTAAGTCCAACTACCGCCCCTAAAATAGGATCCATACAGCAGGAGGCTACCCGTCATCACCCGGGGGATTTGTTTACTGTAGCTGCTAACATTGCAGGCTTACCCGCCCTTAGCTTTCCCTGCGGCTTTGATCAAAAGGGTTTACCTATAGGCCTTCAATTAATGGGAAATAAACATCATGATGCTCTTATCCTAACCCTTGGCCATGCCTTTGAAAAGTGGCAGCCTTTTCCTTATAGGGAGGTGGAAAATAGATGGACTTAATTATTTCTCCATCTTCTTCCTTTGAAATGGTTATAGGTATTGAGGTTCACCTGGCTTTAAATACCAAAAGCAAGCTTTGTTGCAGTTGCCCCACCACCTATGCTGCGCCTCCTAACAGCCACTGTTGTCCCATTTGCGCAGGGCTTCCCGGCTCTTTGCCTTTTTTAAATCGAGAAGCCGTTCATAAAACCATTTTAGCAGGTCTTGCTACCAACTGTAGCATTTCTTCCGTCAGCCAAATGGCTCGAAAACATTATTTTTATCCCGATTGCCCAAAAGGCTATCAAATTACCCAAGGAGAGTACCCTCTATGTGAAAATGGTTTTATTACCATTTTTGAAAAAAGCACACAGGAAAAAAAGATTCCCATTACACGAATTCACCTAGAAGAAGATGCCGGAAAGCTTATTCATACTGAAGAAAACACCCTGATTGACTTTAACCGCAGCGGTGTTCCTTTAATAGAGATCGTATCTGCCCCTGTTATCTCCACCATAGAGGAAGCCCTTGCCTATATAAAAACCTTACGAAGAGAAATGATTTATGCAGGGATTACCCATGGAAAAATGAATGAAGGGGATATACGTTTTGATGTAAATCTTTCTGTTAAAAAGCCTGAAGATTCTACTTTAGGTGAAAAATGCGAAATAAAAAACTTAAATTCCTTTCAAAGTGTGGCCGATGCCATTAAAGCAGAATATAAAAGGCAGTGTGCCCTTCTTGTTCAAGGAAAACCTGTTATTTCTACCACTTTAACCTTTAGCCAAAAAAGTAAAAAAGTTTTCCCCTTGCGTAAAAAAGAAGAAACTGTACATTACCGTTATCTCCCTGATATGGATTTCCCTCTTATCCTTTTAACAAAGGATTACATTCATCATCTTCATCAGTCCCTTCCTCCCTCCCCTTTTACACTACAGCTTAAATTAATAAAAGACTTTTCCCTTACCGACTATCAAAGTCAACAGCTTCTTCAGGAAAAAAATGTAGTTGATTATTTTTTCTTAGCTGCCAACTACACCCCTTACTACCAAGGTTTAGCAAACCTTATCATTAATGAAGTCCTCCCTTTGCTTGAAAATTCTTCTTCCTCTATACCCTTTCTTCCAAAGTATTTTGCTCAATTGGTTACTTTTTTAGAAGAAGAAAAAATCACGTCTACAACCGGAAAAAAAGTACTGGAAGCTTTATGGAAGGAAGACCTTTCTCCATCAGACTATATTACTTACCGAAACCTTTGGCAAATAAATGACCTTGACTATTTAGAGCCTTTAGTAAAAGATCTGATGATAGCCCACCCACAGTGGGTTAAAGAATATCGCCAAGGAAAAACAGCCCTTATAAAAAGCTTTATGGGTAAAGCTATGGCCTTAACAAAAGGGAAAGGTAACCCAAAAGTGTTGTTAACTTTATTTGAAAAACATTTATAAACTTTAAAAGAAAAGGCACAGACTTCATGGTCTGTCCTTTTCTTTTAATAGGTTTTTACATTTTGTTCAATTTATTTAACCCAGTAAAACTTCTCTTTATCTCCATCCAGTTTGTAAAATCCCCCTAAAGCCAATGTAAGGGTAGGGCTATTATGCCCTGCCTGTAAATTTGCAAGAATAGGTTTTTGAAGAGGAACCAGAATTTCTTTAAAAATATCTTCCAAGGTTAAGCCATGGTTTTCATCTTCTACTTCGCAATCTGTAAAGGTTCCCAATACTATTCCCCTACAATCCCTTAATTTTCCTGCTAGCTTTAAATGGCTTAACATTCGGTCAATACTATAGGTTTTTTCCCCTATATCCTCTAAAAACAAAATTTTATCCTTGGTATCAATTTCATAAGGAGTGCCAAGGGTTTGAGAAATAAGAGTTAGGTTCCCTCCAGTTAAAATCCCTTCCGTCTTTCCTTTTACCAAAGAATAAATGGGTATGTTTTCAGGGTTTTTTACTTCGCCCAAAGGATTTTGAGCCATAATGGTTTTTTTTAAGCTATTTAGTGAAAAATAATTTTCCTGTAAATCCATTTTGTCTGTAGTAACCATTGGCCCATGGTAAGTAACCACGCCGCATTTTTGCTGTATTGCTGTGTGAAGGGCTGTAATATCGCTATAGCCTACCAGCACCTTGGGATTTTTTTGAATTACTTTGTAATCCACCTTATCCAGTAGTCTACTTACTCCATAGCCTCCCCTTGCACAAAAAACCCCTTTCACCTCCAGGTCCAAAAAGGCTTCCATCAATGCATTTTTTCGTTCTTCATCTGTTCCCGAAAAATACCCATGCTCTTTAAATACACTAGGATGAACCTTTCCCTTTAAACCAAGGTTTCTTAGTTTTTCTTCTATATTCTTTAAAACTTTTTCTTTGTCCTTTTTAACTACACCGCTAATTCCAATTACAGCAACAGTATCTCCCTTTTTTAAAGGTTTTGGATAAATCATATACCTTTACCTTCTTATAAACAAAAAAGAATAAAGCACAGAACATCCATGTATTGACTGCTATTGTAGACAATACTATGGCTATCTTTTTGCTTACAGCCGGGATAATAGCTGTTGCGTTTTGCCAAGTAATGATTTTTATAGTTAATCTCCACTTCAAAGCTTTTTGGCATAGAAAACATGCAATCTTCTTTTTTACTATTCATTGCTTCTCTTGCCTTTTCTTCAATTTGTTCAAGGGCTGCGCCAGGGTGGATAGAAATAGCTCCGTTACCAACACCTTTTGTGGTCGCCACAGTTTTTACTCCTGGCACTTTTTCTTTAATCCATTGGCATAAAGCCTCATCCCCTGTTACTAGGCGAACAGGCACATCAAAAAAAGTGGCTGTTAAAGCATTAATATATAGTTCCGAGGCTTTTTCTCCATTAATTTTCACATAATTATTTTGTCCGTTCATGGTATGAGCCAAAGGATTTCCGTCGGTACCGGCGCCGCTGTGATAACCTGTAAAAAATGCTCCATAATCTCCCTTTTCAATGCCGGACATCATCATAAAAGGGTCTCTTGACCAACCTCTAAAAATTTTGCTTTCTTTAGGAAGGTTCATAGGGTTAATGTTTCTGGCGCTATCGTGGGCATCTTTCACAAGTACTTCATCAGCCCCTTCTTTTAAAGCCCCTTCACAGGCAGCTGCCACTTCCAAGGTCATTTGATTGGCAAAATACCCATAATCGCTTTTGCCTTTTTCCGTCTCATCCCAATGAGCTATGCCACAGGTTCCTTCAATGTCTGCCGATAGAAAAATACGTTTCATTTTATTCCTCCTCTAATATTTTTTTTGCCATTAAGGTTTGTAAGGCAACCCCGATAGACAGTACTTTTTCATCAATGGTAAAATTACATGTATGTAAGGCCTCTCCTACCCCACAGCCCAAATCATAGTAACAGCCTTTCGCCTCTTTTAGAAAAAAGCCAAAACTTTCTACCCCTAAACTAGGAAACTCTCTGGGCAATACCTTGTCTTTCCCCACCACTTCTTCTGCTATAGTGGTTAAGGTTTTAAACAATTGAGCATCATTATAAATAGGCTCGTAACTGTCTTGCAGGGTTACCTCCACCTCTCCCCCTAAGCCTTTTACAATCCCTTCACAAATAGCAGGAATTTTTTCTTTCATTTTTTTTCGGGTTTCATTGGATAAGGTTCTAAGGGTTCCTTCTAAAATCACTTCATCGCAAATAACATTACCGGCTACGCCCCCATGAATAGTTCCTATGGAGAGTACCACACTATCTAAAGGAGAAGTATTTCTGCTTACAACCGTTTGCAGGGCAGTAATGATTTGTGCTGCAAGTACAATGGCATCTATTCCTCTTTCAGGATAAGCCCCGTGGGCTGCTTTACCTTTTACCAAAATTCGTACATCATCACTGGCACCACTCATAGCACCTGCTTTTGCAAAAACACTACCTACAGGGTAATCAGGACACATATGTAGTCCAATAACCTTTTTCACCTTCGGGTTTTCCATACAACCTTCTTTAACCATCTCTTTCGCTCCGCCGGTAGTTTCTTCCGATGGTTCAAAAAATATTTTTACATTTCCCTTTAAATGTTTTTTATTTTTTTCAAGGATCTTCGCCACCCCTAATGCAATGGCCATATGGGCGTCATGACCACAGGCATGCATTTTTCCCGGATAAAGGGACTGAAAATTTACATCGCTTTTTTCTTCTATTGGTAAAGCATCCATATCTGCTCTTAAACCAATGGTTTTTCCTTCTTTTTCCCCTTTAATCAGGGCGATAATTCCATAATGATTGGAAGAGGTTTTTATCTCTATTCCCATTCCTTTCAGTTCTTGTACCAAAAAATCATGGGTCTTTTTCTCTTCTCCTCCCAATTCCGGAATTTGATGTAAAAACCGTCTTGTTTGTACCAAATAAGGTTCTATCTCTTTGGATTGATTGATTATGCTTTCTGTTTTCATTTATTTCTCCAATTCATCACTTATATGAACGATTTGCTTGTTTTGATAGTAAACCCTTATAGGACGTCTACTCATTTTAGTTAGTACTTCGTTTCGATTGGTTTTAACAAAGGTGGCAAAGCGCAAATAGTCAATCTCATCCCCCAGTAAGGTAGCCGTATCTCCTTCTTGAATGTTTTCAATGTGGCTTACATCTACCATCATCTGATCCATACAGGCAATGCCGAGTATAGGGGCCTCTTGTCCATTGATTAAAACCACTGCCCCTTCATATACCACCCTTGGGTAGCCATCCCCATAGCCTGCACATAATACTGCCACTTTACAGTCTTTTTCAACAGGCGCCCTATCATCATAACCAACATATTCCCCTTTTTTTACTTGGTTAATTTGGGCTACTACGGTTTTACATGTTAGGGTTTGTTGCCACAGGTCTTCTTTATTTCCTGTCCTAGCAGGATAAACCCCATAAAGCAAGGCGCCAATTCTAACCCTGTTATAGTGCCAAGGAGTATACCATAACATACCAATGGAATCACAAAGGTGTTTTTCTTTAATAACAATCCCTTGTTCTTCAAGACTATTTACTACATAAGTAAAAGCATTATTTTGCACAATATCCTGTTGATCGCTAATGAGCCCTAAATGTGAAAAGACTCCTTCAAGAAAAAGGTTGGGCAACGATAAGGTTTTGATGATTTCCTCAATCCCTTCAGCCGTTGCAGGAAATCCCAACCTGTGCATTCCTGTATCAATCTTTATATGAATAATGGCTTTTTTTTCTAATTGCTGTGCAACCTCACTAATTACTTTTCCTTGACTATAGCGAGATACGGTTAACGTAAGGTTTTCTATTAAGGCCCCTTCTACTTCTTCTTTAAGGGCTAAACCCATTACCAATATTTCTCCTTGTATATGGGCCTTCCTAAGTTCTAGCCCTTCTCTTACACAGCTTACTGCAAAGCTTTTACAGCCTGCTTTTGCCAAGGCCTTTGCTACCACTACTGCCCCATGGCCATAAGCATTGCCTTTTAATACACAAGTTACTTTGGTTTGGTTTTCAACCAACTTACAGGCCTGTTTATAATTGGACAGCAATTTGTCCAAGTCAATTTCTATCCAGGTTCGCTTATAAAAAACGCTCATCTGTTAAACCTCTTTCTTTTCCATGGTTCTTTTCAGAAATTTTTCCCTATCCACAGCCACTCTTTCATGTTCTCCTGTGCCGATTAATCCTTTTTCATCAAAAGCCTCAATCATAAATCGGTATTTTCTTCCCTCTTTTTCTATCATTTTTGCCTGTGCCCATACTTTCACCCCTTGGGGAGTGGCTGCTACATGTTTTACCTGTATCATCGTTCCTACAGTTGTCATATTTTCTTCTAAATCACTTGCAATGGCCTTACAGGCCGCCTCTTCCATTAAAGCAACCAGTGCCGGTGTGGCATATACCGGTAAATCTCCACTACCCATTGTTTTTGCTATGTTTTTTTCATCCACCACTGTATCGACTCTTCCAATCATCTTTTTCACTTCCTGTTCTAGTTATCTTCTTTATTGTAGTCAATTTTAGGTAAAAAATGAATAGCCTTTTATCAAAACCTTGTCCTTTCCTTGCATTTAAACAAAAGTCTTTGCCTTAAATTCTCTTGCTATTCCTTTAAAAGTCCTTTATCATTAAAATAAGAGATTTTTTATGAATAGAAGAGGATGTAGTATATGAGTAAACTATTAAGTCGTTTTTACAGTGTTGACACCATGGTAAAACCTGAACTCCAGCGCGGTCCTTTGCCTACGACCAAAGAAGCCTACCAAGAAGTAGGTCGTTTAGCATTGCCTTCCGTTATTGAAATGGTCCTTACCAGTATTGTTGGTACCATTGATATGATGATGGTAGGTATATTAGGATCAAATTCTATTGCCGCTGTCGGGTTAACTTCTCAACCAAGAATGATTTTGTTATCCATTTTCTTTGCCTTAAATGTTGGGGTTACAGCCATTGTTGCAAGGCGAAGAGGAGAAGAACGAAAAACAGATGCAAACCAAGCCTTTAGAAACGCTCTACTGCTCTCTTTACTGATCTCTATTGCCCTTATGGTGCCGGCTATTTTATTTGCCAAAGAATTTATGATTTTTGCCGGTAGTAGCGATCAAGGGGTAGATACCTTACAGGTCATTGGAGAAGCTGCCACCTACTTTAAAATACTTGCCTGTGTGCTACCTTTAAATGCCTTAACCATGAGTATTACTGCCGCTCAACGAGGGGTAGGAAATACCAAACTGTCCATGTATGTAAACATGACCAGTAATGTTGTAAATATTGTATTTAACTACTTACTAATCAATGGTAATTTAGGTTTTCCAAAATTAGGGGTTACAGGGGCTGCCATTGCTACAGCCATCGGGTTCTTTGCAGGTTTTTGCATGGCATTGTTTTCCGTTATCGGAAGACCTCATAGAGATAATTTTTTATTTTTACGTTTAACAGACAATTGGCGTTTTCATAAAGATTCCATGAAAACCATCAGCTCCGTAGGCGGTAACGCTATGCTTGAACAAGTAGCTATGCGTGTAGGATTCTTTTTATATGCAAAAATGGTTTTTAGCCTAGGAACCGTTGCCTTTGCCAGCCATCAAATTGCCTCTCAGTTTTTAAATATCAGTTTTACCTTTGGAGACGGTTTGGCTGTAGCCTCCACTGCCCTTGTAGGCCAATACATGGGCCGAGAAAGGCCGGATTTAAGTATTATTTACGGTAAAGTATCTCAGCGTATTGCTTTAACTACTTCCTTAATTTTAATGACCTTAGTTATTACCCTACGTTACCCACTGGTTTCTTTATATGTATCCAGCGCCGACCCTAATGCTTCCCAAGTAACTTTATTAGCAACTCAAGTTATGTTCTTAGTGGCGGCTTTTCAACCTTTTCAAATGAGTTCTGTCGTCATCAGTGGAGGCCTTAGAGGTGCCGGAGATAACCGCTATGTTGCCGCAGTTATGTTAATTTGTGTTGTAGGTATTCGTCTCATCTCTTCCTTTGTTTCCATTAATGTATTCCATCTTGGTTTGGTAGCCGCTTGGACCTCCAGCTTAATAGACCTGATTATTCGCTTTAGTTTAGTCTATCGCCGCTTTCATCAGGGAAAATGGATGACCATTAAAATATAAGAATTTTTTCTTTCAAAGCACCTGATATAGCGCAGGTGCTTTTTTTATAGAATTGTGTTATAATCATTTTGTTTATTTTGGTGTGACAACTAACAAACAACCACAAATAAAGGAGGAATAATTAGTGTCACCTACTGACCCCCTGCCTGGATCGTTATGGGGCCCCATTTTTTTGCAAATCATCTTGATTTTAGTCAATGCTTTTTTTGCTGCGGCAGAAATGGCTATCGTATCCTTAAATCCTAACAAGTTACGTAAAAGCGCTGATGATGGAGATAAAAAATCCCTTCAGCTGTTAAAATTGGTCGAGTCTCCCAATAACTTTTTATCCACTATTCAAGTAGCCATTACTTTAGCAGGTTTATTAGGCAGTGCTTTTGCTGCTGATAACTTTGCAGCAAGATTGGCCACTTGGGTTGTTAAGGATTTAGGGTTATCTTTTTTATCCTATAATACCATTAATACCATCTCCGTTATTGTAATTACCATTGTTTTATCTTACTTTACCTTAATTTTTGGTGAATTAGTCCCAAAACGTATTGCTATGCAAAAAGCAGAGCAAGTGGCTAAAATGTCTCTGGGCGTTATTACCGGTCTGTCAAAATTCATGCGTCCGGTTATTTGGTTTTTATCTAAATCTACTAACGGTGTGTTACGCCTACTACGTTTGAATACCAGCCAACAAGATGATTTGGTTACAGAAGAAGAAATTCGAATGATGGTGGATATAGGGGAGGAAAAAGGGGTTATTCAAGCAAATGAAAGAGATATGATTGAAAATATTTTTGAATTTAACAATATTTCAGCTAGTGAAGTAATGACCCACCGAACCAATGTTGCCGCTGTATGGATTGAAGACGGACGAGATACAGTACTTGATATTATTAATCAAACAGGTCTAAGTCGTTTTCCTGTTTACGGAGAGGACATTGATGATATTTTAGGTACGGTTAGCACCAGAGAATATTTGTTAAATATTGTAAAAGATCATCCCCAGGATTTACGCGGACTTTTGCGCTTGCCTTATTTTGTACCTGAAACTGTTCCTGCCGACGCTTTGTTTAGAGATATGCAAACCAATAAAATTCATATGGCCATTGTAGTAGATGAGTATGGCGGTATGAGCGGTATTATTACCATGGAAGATTTATTAGAAGAAATTGTCGGTAATATTTATGATGAATTTGACCCAATAGTGGTACAGGATGTGATTCGCTTATCTGACAATTTATGGCGAATAAAAGGTAGTGTTTATTTAGAGGTCATCTGTAAAGAGCTTGATATAGAGCTGCCTTTAGATGAAGAATATGACACTTTAGGTGGGATGATTTTTAATCAATTTACCACCATCCCCGATGATGGTTCCCATCCGGAAATAGATGTAAACGGTCTTCATATTTATGTTGAACGTATTGAAGATCACCGTATTCAAAGTGCTTTGGTTTCTAAAATACTCTCTCCCATTGAAGAAAGTACAGAGACTGAAGCAGACCCTCTTGACACTGAACAATAAAGGAGTTTTTTAGTGAAGGAACAAGTTGTTGTAGCCGCAATTTTAGAAAACCAGCAACAATATTATATTTGTAAGCGCCCCATTGGGAAATCCCAAGGGGGCCTTTATGAATTTCCAGGTGGTAAAGTAAAACCTCAAGAAACCCATAAACAGGCATTAAAAAGGGAATGTATGGAAGAATTAAACATTGAGGTTGAGGTTGGTGATTTATTTCATACTTTTTCAAAGGATGAAAATGAACAAAATATCGTGATTCATTTTTATTTTTCTAAGATCCTTTCTGGCACCCCAACCCTACTTGAGCACAGTGACGGGTTGTTTGTTTATCCCTTGCAAATGAACGGATTCTACTTCCCTCCAGCAGATAAGGAAGTGGTGAAAAAGCTTCAAAGCCTTCCCTCTTCCCCCCTTCCCCCTTATAAACATTGTATTTGGGATTTTGATGGTACCTTATTTAACAGCTATCCTCAAATGACAAAAGCCATACAAATGGCCTTAGCTTCTTTAGGTATAGAAGAGGATTACAGCTATTTATATACCCTACTTAAACATTCTGTAGGCCATGGTGTTAAAAAACTTACTGAAACCCATCATATTCAGGATGACTTATTTGAATTGTACCGCAAATTTGAAAGTGGCTTTCCTATTAATAACTTAAAGCCTTTCCCCGGTATTCCTCAATTGCTTTTATCCCTGCACCAAGGTGGGGT
>CAZEIB010000040.1:1715-13267 GCA_964511785.1 uncultured Oscillospiraceae bacterium | reverse complement strand
ATTTTAATCACTTCCCATTGGCAAACTAACCTAATTAAATTTAACGGAGGGGTCCAAATGAAAAAACTGTTGTCCATTATACTTGCCCTCATAATGGTACTAGGTGTGGTTTCCATCGCTTCTGCCGAAGAAAACTATAAAATCGCCATTATCACCGGTACTGTTTCTCAGGGAGAAGAAGAATTCCGTGCTGCCGAAGCTTTGGCTGCCCAATACCCAGATAAAGTACTTACCGACACCTATCCTGACAACTTTTCATCAGAAATAGAGGCGACTAAACAAAAAATTACCAACTTTGCCTTTGACCCCGATGTGAAAGCCATTATTGTTTGTCAGGCTGTTCCCGGTACTGCCGCTGCCTTCCAATCTATTAAAGAAGAAATGGGCAGAGAAGATATGTTGTTAATTGCCGGTGTTCCTCAAGAAGCTGCTGCTACTATTTCTGCTGCTGCAGATTTAATTATGTACTCTGACGAACCTCAACAAGGGGCTCAAATTATTAACACCATTAAAGGTTGGGATGTAGACGTATTTGTACACGTATCTTTCCCTCGTCACATGTCTATGGAAACCATTATTGCCCGTTACAATGTGATGAAAGAAAATGCTGCCGCTCAAGGTATTGAATTTATTGATGAAAGTGCTCCAGATCCTACTGCTGAAGGTGGTATGGCTGCCTCTCAACAAGGTATTCAAGAACTGGTTCCTTCTGTAATGGAAAGATATCCTGATAAAAAAGTAGCTTTCTTTACCACCAACTGTGGTATGCAAGAACCTTTACAAGTAGCTGTATTAGAGCAAGAAAATGCTTACTATCCATTGCCTTGCTGCCCAAGCCCTTACCATGCATTTCCTGCCAGTATGGAAGTGGGTATTGAACAGGAAGATTGGGGAAATGCCAACGTAATGCTTGAAAAAGTGGCTGCAAAACTTCAAGAAAAAAATGCTTTAAGCCGTTTTTCCACCTGGCCTGTTGGGGTGAATATGGCTTATGTAAATGCTGGTTTTGACTATGCTGTTCAATACATTGAAGGAGCAGTTACTGAAAAAAACAATATGGAAGAAGTAAAAAATTCTTTAATGAAAGTTGCCGGTGTAGACGATTTAGAATTTAACAAATATGTTGATGCCGAAGGCACCACTTATGACAATTACTACATGATTATGTTGCCTAACGTTGATTTTAATGATTATGTAAAATAATCTTACTGACCTGATTGCATGGAGAACCTTGCAGCCCGTTTCGTTTGTATTCAACTGAAACGGGCTGTATTCCATGTAATTATACTATTTATATCTGCCTTCAACGAATAATAAAGGAGGGGTCCTTTTGGCAGAGTATGTACTGGAAATGCGAAACATTACCAAAGCCTATGGGGAAACCAAGGTGCTAGATGACGTTACTTTAAAAGTAAAACCAGGAGAAATTCACGCACTCCTTGGAGAAAACGGTGCAGGAAAATCCACTTTAATGAATACTTTATTCGGCATGCCTGTGATTCATGAAGCCGGCGGTTTTAAAGGAGATATCCTAATTAATGGGGAACCTGTAAAAATTCTTTCCCCCCACAATGCCATGGATTTAGGAATTGGTATGGTGCACCAGGAGTTTATGTTGATTCCAGGATTTACCATTACAGAAAACATTAAATTAAATCGCGAAGTGTCTAAACCCACTTTATTTAGCCGCATGCTTGGAAAAAACCTAGAGAGTTTAGATGAAAAAGCCATGGCAAAAGATGCACGAAAAGCCTTGGATAAGGTGGGCATGACCATTGAAGAATATGTCTATGTTAAGGGGCTTCCAGTAGGGTATATGCAATTTGTAGAAATTGCCAGAGAAATTGATAAAAAAGGCATAAAACTTTTAGTTTTTGATGAACCTACTGCTGTATTAACAGAATCGGAAGCAGAACAACTTATGGAAGTAATGAAAAAAATCGCAGAAAATGGTATTGCCATTATTTTTATTACCCATAGGCTTAACGAGGTAATGGCTGTTACCAATAACATTACTATTTTACGCGATGGCAAATTAGCTGCCACCAGAGCCACCAAAGATACCTCTTTGGTAGAGTTAGCTGAGTTAATGATTGGCCGCAATGGAGAAAATGCTATGCAAAGTACAGAGAAAAGAACTTTGCCTGAGAGCACTCCTATTGCCCTTGATATAAAAAATTTGGTTGTTGCCATGCCTGGTGAACAAGTAAAAGGAGCGGACCTGACTGTTCGTAAAGGGGAAATTTTAGGTATTGGCGGCTTGGCCGGACAGGGAAAAATTGGCATCCCCAACGGGATTATGGGCTTATACCCTGCTGGCGGAGAAGTGTACTTTTTAGATGAGGAGCCTTCTAGTGAAAATTCAACTGGTACAAAAAGAATAAATGAAAAAGAATTTTTTCCATTAAATAATGCAAAAAAAGCCTTGGAGAAAGGGTTGGCTTTTGTATCGGAAGATCGAAGAGGTGTAGGGCTTTTACTGGATGAATCCATTGAGGACAATATTGTTTTTAATGCCCTTCAAATAAAAGGGGATTTTAAAAAACCTATACTTCCCAACCCAACCAAATTTAGAAAAAACTTTTTGAAAATGGCATCCCTTTTGATTGTTACCTCTCTCTTTTTATTTTTAGGCTTTTATGGAAACAATCAATTCCCTGACAATGTGCCAACCTCTCCTCTTCAAAAAGAAGAAGTGATATTGGAAGAAAGTGCTCCTGCCCTTATTGAAGGGGAAGCCCTTGTTGAAGAAATAGCCATGGATGATGAAGTAATTATTGACAGCAGTGTTCCTTTAATTGCCCGTATTAGTCCATTATTTTTTATTCTAGCTTTTATTGGGGTTTTTGCTGTAATATATGTAATTTTCTATCCTTTCCTTAAAGGAGTTACTGATCAAATTCAAATTAAGGACCAAAAAGCTATTCGCGCTTATGCACTACAAATGATTAAAGATTTGGATATTCGCTGCCGTGGTCCCCAACAACCTGTAGGTACCCTTTCTGGAGGAAATCAGCAAAAAGTGTGTATTGCCAAAGCTTTAGCCCTAAAACCTAAACTTTTATTTACCTCGGAGCCTACAAGAGGAATTGATATTGGTGCCAAAGAGTTGGTGCTCAATACCCTTGTGAAGTTAAACCGGGAAATTGGCATGACTGTAGTGGTGGTCTCTTCAGAACTAATGGAGCTGAAGTCTATTGCAGACCGCATTGCTATTATTACAGAAGGAAAATCTGCCGGGGTTTTTGCCCCCGATGCCTCTGATGTCGTAATTGGTTTGGCTATGAGTGGCATTCGCCATGATGAAAAGGAGGCAATATAACATGATGGGAAAAGAAACAGACATAACTTTAGAAAAAAGCGGCCTACTATATAATATGAAACAACAAGTGAAAAAATTTGGTGCCACCCGTAGTATTATTGTAGCTTTTTTACTGTTGTTGGTGGTTTTAGCTGAAGTAAAAGATTTAAATGTCTCTACCCTGTTTAGTAATCTTTTGGTTCGGGTAGGGTTTAATAGTATTTTGGTATTGGCCATGCTCCCAGGAATTCGAAGTGGTATTGGCCTTAATTTAGGGATGACCTTAGGAATTATTGGTGGCTTATTATCTACCCTTATCAGTATGGAAATGAATATGACCGGCTGGGGAGGTTTTATTTTTTCTATTAGCCTAGGTGCTTTGTTTGGTATTATCATCGGTATTGCTTATGGCTTATTGCTAAACAAACTAAAAGGGGAAGAAATGACTGTATCTACCTATGTAGGGTATTCCATGGTTGCCTTAATGTGCGTATTTTGGATGATTCTTCCTTTTAAAAATCCTATGCTTACTTGGGCTTTGGGCTCCGGCCTTCGCCTTACCCATAACATGAACTCCTTTTTTGGCAAGCTACTAAATAATTTTTTAGCTTTTAAAATCTTCGGTATTACAGTACCTACAGGTTTGTTTTTGTTTTTGGGCTTATCTTGCGCTGCCATGAGTCTGTTCCTTCGTTCTAAAACCGGTATTGCCATGAGTGCAGCAGGGGCTAACCCCCGCTTTGCCGAAGCAACAGGAATTAATGTTGACCATACCCGTTTAATTGGTACAGTCTTATCCACTGTAATTGCCGCTGTAGGAATTGTGGTCTACTCTCAAGGCTATGGCTTTATGCAACTGTATAATGCCCCAAGACAAATGGGGTTTGTGGCTGCCAGCGCCATTTTATTAGGGGGGGCCTCCACCAGTAAAGCTTCTATTACCAATGCGGTTTTAGGTACCTTTTTATTTCAAGGTATTTTGGCCTTTGGAATGCCTGTAGCCAACGCTTTGGTCCCTAGCGGAAATATTTCCGAAGTACTGCGCATTTTAATCTCCAATGGCATCATTCTTTATGCTTTAAGCAAATCCGGAGGTGAGAATCGATGAGTGCTGTAACAAAATCCATTGTAAAAAAGAAAACAGTAAAAGATTTTATTTTAGACAATTTGGTTTCCATTCTTTTTGTATTGTTAAGTGTGGCCGGTATTTTTATTTCCGGTATGCGGATGAATTCCCTTTTATGGGAACTAATGGGCAGAATTACCCGTAATCTATTTATTATATTGGCTTTAATCATTCCCATTGTGGCTGGAATGGGCATTAACTTTGCCATTACCATTGGGGCTATGGCTGCTCAACTGGCTATGCTGTTAGTGCTTAACTGGAAGGTGCCGGGAATTAACGGCTTTTTGCTTTCCTGTGCCATTGCCATTCCCATTGCTACTTTGTTTGGTTACTTGGTAGGTATTATTTTAAACAAAATGAAAGGGCAAGAAATGATTGGGTCGATGGTATTAGGTTATTTTGCCAATGGCCTGTACCAATTGTTGTTCTTATATATTTTTGGAACCATTATTCCCATTCAAAACCCTGATTTATTAATAGTGGGTAGTACCGGTATACGAAACACTTTGGATTTATCCGTTCCATATGGTTTTAAAGGAGCCTTAGACGGAATATTACGAATAAATTTTTCTTTGGGATTGTATATTTTATGCGGAGCTACCGTAGCTGTACTCCTTGTTCTTTTCTTAATGAAAAAGCGTACAATCAAACAAACGATTCTTCCCTTGGCTTTGGTTATTATTTCAGTAGTAGCCATGCAGTTTAAAGTGGTTTCCTCCCAGTTTGCCATGGTAAAAATTCCTGTAGTTACTTTTGCCTTTATTGGTTTGCTCTGTTTGTTTAATGTGGTTATTATGCGTACCCGTTTAGGCCAGCATTTTAGAGCCGTAGGACAAAGTCAACCTGTAGCCAATGCAGCAGGGATTAATGTAAATCGTACCCGTATTATTGCCATTGTTATTTCCACCATTTTTGCTGCCCTTGGCCAGGTGATTTTTATTCAAAACTTTGGTCAATTACAAACTTATAGCGCCCACGAGCAAGTTGGCCTTTATGCAGGAGCCGCCATATTAGTTGGTGGTGCATCTATTAAAAGAGCCACCAATAGCCAAGCAATACTAGGCTGTATTTTGTTCCATACCTTGTTTATTGTAGCACCTAATGCGGGAAGTAAAATATTTGGGGATCCTGCTATTGGGGAATATTTTAGGGTATTTATCTCCTACGGTGCCATTGCCTTTGCCTTGGTTCTTCATGGCCTTAGAAATAGAAAAAAATCCCCTGCGGAACTTCTTGCAGAAGCCGGGAAAAAAGCCTGATTTTTGATATTTTATTCATTCCCCCTGTTTTTTAATGAAAACAGGGGGCTTTTCAATTGTAAATTTCTGTAGATTTTTTTATTTTTTGTTTTTCATTTTTCATTGATTTTGCTGGATTTCTTTCATGTAATTATTTTGTCTTTATTTTAACTTGACAATTCTCTTTCCCATCTATAAAATGTATTCGTTCTACAATTGGAAAAAAAGAGTTTCTATTCTTTCTTGCTGTCAGTATATTTATACATTGTGTTGGCAGTTTTATTGTTTTATCCATTCTATTGGGTTCTATTATCTTTTTAAGGAGGAATTCACATATGAAACGAACCATTTCCCTAATCCTTGCAGCGTTGGTGTTGCTGCTACCTATTTTTTCTTTAGGAGAGGCTACTCCTGCCCATAAGGAAGAGTTAATTATCGGTGCTGCTGCTGAAATTAACACTTTGGATTTGCAAAATCAATCCGACCAAATTAACAACATCTGTCTAAAACTAACCCATCAATCTTTATTTCACTTAGATGCGGAAAACAAACGTATCCCTCAATTGGCTACTGATGCCACCTGGATTGATGACAATACCATTGAAATTAAATTACTTGAAAACATCAAGTTTTCCGATGGTAGCCCCATGACAGCAGAAGATGTAAAGTTTACCTTTGACATGGGAATGAAAAGCCCTGTATCCGGTAACTTAACCGGCCTAAAAGGGGTTGACGCAGTAGATGATTACACCGTTCACATGCACATGGAATCCTACTCCAACGACTTTTTAATGAGCCTTACCTTTATTCCCTTTGGAATTCAATCAAAAACTGCTTATGAAAGCGGAATGGAAGAGCCTTATTTAATTGGCACCGGCCGCTATGTTTTTGACGAATGGGTTGAAGGAGAATATGCCACTTTTGTTAAAAATGAAAATTACTGGGGAGAAGACCCTGGAATTTCTGAAAGAATTACTTTTAAGCCTTACTTAGAGGCTTCCAGCCGTGTTATTGCTTTACAAAACGGGGAAATTGATGTTTGTATTGACCCTCCTATTAACGAATTACAATATTTAGAAGAAGACCAAAATATTTCTGTTATTGAGCAAGCCGGTACCCGTTTGTTCTACTTTGGCTTTAATACACAAAAAGAGCCTTGGAATAATGAAATCCTTCGTCAAGCTGTAGCCTGTGCTATTGACAGAGATTCTGTGATTCAAGCTGCTGTATACGGAAAAGGCACCCCTCAAACCACTGTATTAAACCGCGGACTATGGGGCTTTTATGACGAAATGGACGGCTTTAACTACGATGTAGACCGTGCCAAAGCGCTAATGGCTGAAGCGGGCTATGCCGATGGCGGTATTAAAACTACTTTAAGCCTTGCCAACTCCTCTCCCTACATTAACATTGCTCAAGTAATTCAAGCCAATTTAAAAACCATTGGAATTGATGTAGAAATTAGCCAAATGGAAGATGCCACTTTAAAAAGTTCTTGTATTGAAGGAACCCACGATTTATTCCTATGGCGCTGGAACGAAACCATTCGCCCTGACAGCGTGTATAGAGACTTATTCGGTACAGGTTCCAACTCTAACTATCATCACTACTCTGATGAAAAAGTTGATGAATTAACCAATAAAGTGCTAATGGATAAAGACGAAGACCAAAGAATGGCTGACAGCATTGAACTACAAACTTACTTAGTTAATGCTAGCCCTCAAGTACCTTTATACATTGCAAATTTAGTTATTGCCACAAACAAAAATGTAGTAATGCCTTTCTTTAGAAGCGGTGGCGACCACGAATGGTTCCATGCCTATGTTGCTCAATAAATGAGCATTTCCCATTAAAAAGTATTTTAAAATTGTGGGAGAATCTATCTCCCACAATTTTTCCTTTTATTCCTTTTATTCCTTTGAGATTCCTGTTTTATTTATCATAAAACCACGA
This sequence comes from uncultured Oscillospiraceae bacterium, assembly GCA_964511785.1. GTDB lineage: Bacteria > Bacillota > Clostridia > Christensenellales > Aristaeellaceae > CAYFQH01. The sequence goes on along the minus strand of CAZEIB010000040.1, from coordinate 5,649 downwards.
GAATAGGAGTGCTTATTTTTTATGATTAAGTACATCATTAAACGGGTGTTGCTGGTGATTCCTGCGGTACTGGCCACTTCCTTTATTATTTTTATTGCTATGAACTTAACCGGCAGTGATCCGGCCATTGCTTTGGCACCGGATAATGCCTCTGCCGAACAGATAGAAGAAATTCGTCAAGAACTAGGCCTGAACGACCCTATTTTAGTTCGCTATGCCAAGTACATGTGGGGAATGCTTCGAGGAGACCTTGGCAAAAGCTATGTTACTAAAAAAGATGTGTTTCAAACTTATATGGGGCGCCTGCCTAATACCATGCTATTGGCCTTTGCCTCTGTATTTATTGCTACGTTAATTGCCATTCCCCTTGGCATTTATACAGCCATTAACCAAAACACTTGGAAAGATACCGGTGGTATGGTATTTGCTTTGTTTGGGGTTTCCATGCCCAACTTCTGGCTTGGATTAATGCTGATTATTATATTCTCTCTTAAACTAAAATGGTTTCCTTCCAGCGGAATTGGCACCATCAAACACTTGGTCCTTCCTGCTGTAACTGTAGGTTTAGGCTTTGCCGCTCTAATTACCCGTACCACCCGTTCTGCTATGTTGGATGTAATTAGACAAGACTACATTACTACTGCCAGAGCAAAGGGTACCAGTGAGAAAAAAGTGGTGTTACAGCACGGTCTTAAAAATGCTTTAATTCCCATTATTACCGTTGTAGGAATGCAGTTTAGCAATGCCTTAACAGGTTCTGTACTTGCAGAAACCGTATTCTCTTGGCCGGGGATAGGCAGGCTGATTGTAGACTCCATTGCAAAACGTGATACCCCCATGGTAACAGGGGCTATTATTATGTCCTGTGTTTTTATGTGCTTAATTAATTTATTGGTAGACTTAACGTATGCCTTTGTTGATCCAAGAATTAAAGCGCAATACGCTATGAAAAGGTAGGTGGAGTTGCCATGAAAAATGTAACGAAAACTTCTGCCCCCAAGGGCCGCTCTATGTGGCAAGAAACCTGGCGCAGACTGTTTAAAAACAAAGGTGCTGTTGCTGGCATGGTGTTTTTAGTGTTTTTGTTGGTGGTGTCCTTTGCTGCCAGCTTTATTTATGACTATGATGAAGACATTATTGCCATTGATATTCCTAACGCATTACAGGCCCCCAATAGAGATCACTGGTTTGGTACCGATGCCTTAGGAAGAGATATTTTTGCCCGTATTTTATACGGGGCCCGTTATTCTTTATTAATTGGGGTAGGTTCTGTAGGGATTGGACTGATTATCGGGGTTGCTTTAGGGTCTATAGCCGGTTTTTACGGCGGTGCAGTAGACCAGATTATTATGCGTGTTGTAGACGTATTTTATTCTATACCTAATATTATGATTGCCGTTGTGATTGTATCGGTTCTTGGTACCAGTACCATTAACCTGTTAATTTCTTTATGTTTTACCTGTGCTACTGCCTTTACCCGTATTGCAAGGGCATCGGTTATGACCATAAGAGATACGGAATACATTGAAGCCGCTTACGAAATTGGTTTACCAACTTGGAAAATTATTTTAAAACACGTACTTCCCAACTGTCTCTCTCCTATTATTGTGCAAGTTACTTTGCAAATCGGTTCCATGATTATTGCCGCCTCTTCTCTTTCCTTTTTAGGCATCGGGGTTCCTTCTCCTGCTCCTGAGTGGGGAGCTATGTTGTCTGAAGGGCGTAACCATATTCGCGATGCCAGTTACATGTGTGTTATTCCCGGTATTGCCATTATGCTAACCGTTTTGGCCTTAAACCTATTGGGTGACGGCTTAAGAGATGCCCTAGACCCAAAAATGAAAAAGTGAGGTGGAAAAAATGAACAAAGAACCTATTTTACATGTAAAAGACCTTGTTGTTCATTACGAAACCGACGAGGCCGTTGTTGAGGCAGTAAATGGATTGACTTTTACTGTAGGAAAAAAGAAAACCTTGGGGTTGGTTGGAGAAACCGGTGCCGGTAAAACCACCACTGCCCTATCTATTTTAAATTTAGTAGCAAACCCTCCTGGAAAAATTAAGCAAGGGGAAATTCTTCTTGAAGGAAAGAATGTTTTGGACTTTTCTCAGGATGAATTGGAAAACATGCGTGGAAATGATGTTGCCATGATTTTCCAAGACCCTATGACGGCTTTGAACCCTGTAATGACTGTAGGAGAGCAAATTGCCCAATCTTTTGAAATTCATGAAAAGTTAGGCAAAAAGGAAGCTTTTGAAAAAGCCAAAACCATGCTGAAGTTGGTAGGCATTAGTGAAAGCCGTGCCCAAGACTACCCTCACCAGTTTTCCGGTGGTATGCGCCAAAGGGTGGTTATCGCCATAGCCCTTGCCTGTAACCCTAAAGTATTGTTAGCCGATGAACCTACTACCGCCTTAGATGTTACCATACAGGCCCAAGTGTTGGAGCTGATGAAGGAACTGATTCAAAGCAGAGACATGGCTATGGTTTTAATTACCCATGATTTAGGGGTAGTAGCTGAAATTTGTGATGATGTGGCGGTAATGTATGCAGGAAAAATTGTAGAAATCGGCTCTGCTTGGGAAATTTTCAACAACACCCTTCATCCTTACACCCAAGGGCTTTTTAACTCTCTACCGAACCTTAAAAAGCGGGGAGAAGCCTTGGTTCCTATTCAAGGAATGATGCCCGACCCAAGTGATTTACCTAAAGGCTGTGCCTTTTCTCCACGTTGCCCTTATGCAATGGAAAAATGTCACCAGGAAAAACCCTCTTTACAAGAGATAAAAGGCCATCAAGTTGCCTGTTTTGCTTATGAAGATGAAACCTTTACCCTAAAGGAGGAACAGTAATGGCCAATACTTTATTAGAGGTTAATAACTTAACCAAGTATTTTAATACCCCTGCCGGTAGCCTTCATGCCGTAGACGGGGTGAGTTTTAAAATTGAAAAAGGGAAAACCTTAGGCATTGTAGGAGAATCCGGTTGCGGAAAATCTACTACAGGGCGGTCTATTTTAAAGTTAATTGAGCCTACCGGGGGCAATGTCATTTTTGACGGGGTAGATATTACCCACTATTCTCGCAGAAAAATGCGTCCTTTAAGAACGCAGATGCAAATGATTTTTCAAGATCCCTTTTCTTCCTTAGACCCAAGGCAGAGCGTATCTCAGTTGATTTCTGAGCCTATTATTGAGCATAAGCTGATTAAGGGAAAAGAAAACATTCGTAAACGCACCTTAGAACTAATGGATACTGTGGGGCTTGCCAGCCGCTTAATGAATAGCTATCCCCATGAGCTTGACGGAGGCCGTCGCCAACGAATTGGTATTGCAAGAGCCTTATCCTTAAACCCTAAGCTTATTGTTTGCGATGAACCGGTTTCTGCTTTAGACGTATCTATTCAAGCCCAAATATTAAACCTGCTAAAATCTTTACAAAAGGATTTAGGCCTTACCTACATTTTTATTACCCATGACTTATCTGTAGTAAAATATTTTTCTGATGATATTGGGGTGATGTATTTAGGACAAATGGTAGAAAAAGCTTCTTCTGAAGATATTTTTGATAATCCCCTTCACCCTTATACTAAAGCTTTATTATCAGCAGTACCTATTCCTGTAGTAGGCAAGGAAAGACCCAAGCACCAGCTGATTAAAGGAGAAATTACCTCCCCTGTAAACTTGCCTGATGAGTGCCGCTTTTTTAAACGCTGTGCCATGGCCGAGGAAAAAGCTTGTAGGGCTTGTAATCCTCCATTGATTGAAATAAAACCCAACCACTTTGTGGCTTGTAACCGTATTCCTTCTCAAATATAATAAAATAAAAAGCTGCTTTACGAAAGTAAAGCAGCTTTTTATTTTATCTTTTTACTGAAGAAAGTTTTTCTTTATTTTTTATAATCAAAGGGGATTTTAGGTTCTAAAAATTTTCC
>CAZEIB010000040.1:0-1615 GCA_964511785.1 uncultured Oscillospiraceae bacterium | reverse complement strand
AAGTTTTTCTTTATTTTTTATAATCAAAGGGGATTTTAGGTTCTAAAAATTTTCCCAACATAAAGCCGATTTTTCCATCTTCTGTTTGTACATGGTACCAATCTTTACTTAAGCCTAATACTTTTACCATTGAACCGTTATCATACACCTCTAAGGTTGCCCCTTTATCACTGGGCTGATCACGAAGCCTTAAGTTTAATTGCTTATTTTTGTTGTGTACCGTAATGGTTGGAAAAGCTTCTTCCACACTGTCTCTAGCAGGGCCGGTGGCTAAAAATTTACTGTCCATATAGCCGATAAAGCCTTTCGAATTGTCCGTTACGGGAAGGTATACTTTGACCCAGCCTTCTTTTGCTTCTTCTAAAATATATACTTTAGTGCCATTATAGTATTTTCCTTTAGAAGGGGCAGTGGCTGAAGGTTTGGTTCTTAAATGAAGCCTATCGGTATTTTCTGCATTGTTCACAACAGCTACTTCAAAGGAAGTAGATTCCATGCTCATAGGGACAAAACCCGTTTTAAATTCACCATTGCCTAAATCTACCAACACGTGCCAATAATTGCCATTAATACCTATAGCCATGGCATAATAAGGTACAGAGCCATTGTAATTGATGGTTGCTGCCTCTTCACTAGCTGAAGCATATAAATTCCATGTAGGGTTTTTGCTTAAGTTGGGAATAAGATCTTTGGTTTTAAACAAAAAATCTTGATTAAAGGTGAGTAAAACTTCTTTGCGAAGCATATAACCTTCAATGGTATGGTCTCCTCCAATGGCAACCTTTAGCCATTGGTCACTGGTTTCCTGGGTAATGACCAAAGGGCTACCATTTTGATAAAAGCTAATAATATCGCTTTGCTCACTGGCCTCTTTATAAAGGGTTAGACCACCCTTTTCACTTTGCACCATGGCCGTTAACTTTACATCTTGAGGTAAGGGTGCAGGAGTGGAATTTTCCATAGAGGCTGTAAGGGGGCAAAGAAATAAAACTATCACCAACAGCTTAATCAACCAAGAATAAAAAGTTTTCGTGTTTTTCATAGAGAAGCTCCTTTCCCGTACGGGTTTTATCATCATATTCTACATACCTAACGATTGTCCTTTATTTTTTCTTCCCTTTATAAACAAAAAGTTCCTACCTGTTTAGTTTAACAGGTGTAGGAACTTTTATTTGTTTTATTCTATTACCCTTGTAATCCCCTTGACTGGCGGTCCATATCTTCTACCACAATGTCAAAAATTTCCCCCAAGGTGGCACAATATTCTAAAACTTCCCAAGGTTTGTTAGAGTGAAAGTGAATTTTAATCAATTCTTCATCCCCTACCGCTAAAAGGGAATCTCCATCAAAATTTGCTTTAAAATACTCATTGATTTGATCTTCATCAAGGTTTTCTCCCTCAATTAACATTTGTACATCGTATCTATATTCTGTCATGTTTTTTCTCCTTTTTTGTTTTATTTTATCTGATTTTATATAAAAAAACAATCTTTATGGGCGATGCTTAAAAACTATTTCATAGAAAATATTTTTTTCTATTTTTTGATTCCCCTTTATTGAAATGGTGAATTGTCAAGTCAAGTGCACCATCTGTAGAAATACTTGAATAGGTGAT
>CAZEIB010000039.1:7715-13306 GCA_964511785.1 uncultured Oscillospiraceae bacterium | reverse complement strand
TAGAAAAACATAAAGCCACTATAGAAATAAATCCCTTCTAAAATATAATTGGCCACCATGACTTTTGCCAAATTATCTGCAGTTTTTTCTTCTTGAAAAAGGTTATATAACTCTCCAATAAAAGTGTTTCGATCTAATAAGTGTTTATCATTTTTCCACTGGTATAACACATCATTTCGTTCTTGAGGAGAACAAATGGTATCTAGCATATAACTATAGCTTTGACTATGAATGGCTTCTTGATAAGTTTGTATGGCAATACACAAGTTTACCTCGTTTGCCGTTACATATTCTCCTACATAAGGCAGGTTTGCTGTTTGAATACTATCTAAAAAAATTAAGAAAGAAAGTATTTTATCATAAGCTCTTCTCTCAGCTTCACTTAAATGATCATATTGTTTTACATCGGTATTTAAGTTAACTTCTTCCGGTATCCAAAAATTATTCATCGCTTGCCGATACCAATCACTAACCCAAGTATACTTCATGTTATTATAGTCATTTAAATTGGTGGTATCCCCCCCGATTAACCTGCGAGAGATGACCTCAATATCTCCTTGGGGATTAAATAATGGTTTTTTCTTTAAGGTTTTCATGGACTCTTCCTCCTATTTCTTTATACAGAACAAGCTTCACAGTCTTCTACTTCTAAGCTTTTGCTTCGCACATAATAAATGGTTTTTACCCCTTGTTCAAAAGCTAAAATATATAAATTCATCAACTGCCTAAAGGTATAATCGTTGGTAATATAAAGGTTCATACTTTGGGCTTGGTCAATATGCCGTTGTCTAACTCCTGCCGCCCGCACAGACCAAGTTTGATCAATCATATGAGCACTTTTGTAAAACCAGCGTGTATCGTTAGACAATTCCGGTGCTACCCTTGGTAATAATCCCTCTTTTTTCTCTTCAAAGAAGAAGGTGGTCATAATAGGATCTACCCCTGCACTGGTGCCGGCAATAATGCTAGTACTACTGGTAGGTGCAATGGCTAATAGCCAACCGTTACGTAAACCTTTCGACTGCACTTTTTCTTTTAATATAGTCCATTTTTCATCTGTGTAATTTCGTTTTGTAAAGTAATGGCCTGTTTCCCATTCACTGCCTTTAAAGTGCTCATAACTCCCTTTTTCTTGGGCTAAATCGCTACTGGCTTCAATGGCGGCATAATTAATTTCTTCAAATATTTTGTCTACAAAATTTAAGTGTTCTTCACTTTCCCAGCGAATATGGTTTTTTGCCAGCATATGATGGTACCCACTTACCCCAAGGCCTATAGGACGATATTGGAGGTTATTAATTTTTGCATAGGGTACAGGAAAGAAGTTTAACGAAATTACGTTATCTAAAGCCCGCACTGCACTGGTAGTAATTTCCTTAATTTCTTTAGGGTCATTTACATCTATATGCCCTAGGGATAAGCTTGCCAAGTTACATACTACAAAATCTCCGGGTTTGGTTACTGTTACTACCACTGTTTCCCCGTCTATGGTTTCTACTCGCTGCTGTACATCTTCAATTTCTCTCATGTTTTGAGCAATTTCTGTACAGAGATTACTGCAATAAATCATTCCTTTATGAGGATTGGGGTTGTTTTTGTTTACTACATCTCGGTTAAACACAAAAGGAGTTCCTGTTTCAACAGCGCTTTTTATAATTAAACGAATCAACTCTTTAATAGGTACTACCCGTTTTTCAATGCGAGAATCGTTTACGCACTCGTTATAACGTTTTTCCCATTCATCACCATAATAGTCTTCTAAAGCGTAACCTTTTACTGTAAGAATTTCATGGGGGCACATTAAATACCAGTTGTCATTAATATTATCTCTTAGCATTTTCCAAAATAAATCTGGATAACAAACTGCAGGGAATACATCATGAGCCTTCATTCTGTCATCCCCATTATTGGTGCGTAAAGAAAGAAACTCAGGTAAATCCTTGTGCCACACATCTAAGTAAACGGCCACTGCCCCTTGGCGCACCCCAAGCTGATCTACTGCTACAGCAGTATCGTTGGCTAATTTAATCCAACGTATAATTCCTCCTGCCGCCCCTTTAAACCCTCTAATTTCTCCACCTTTGGCACGGACTTTACCAAAGTACATCCCCATACCGCCGCCAAATTTACTTACTTGGGCAAAATTGTCGATGCTGCGATAAATGCCTGTTAGGCTATCAGGCACGGTATCAATAAAACAGGAAGACATTTGATGGAAGGGTTTTCTAGAGTTAGATAAGGTAGGAGTAGCCATGGTAACTTTTAAAAGGCTAAGCATATCATAAAAACGTTGTACCCACACCATACGGTTTTCTTTTTCCGGCATGGCTAGGTGAAGAGCAATGCCCAAATACATCTCCTGTGGGGTTTCTAAAGGCTTATGGTCATGGCTGGTAATCACGTAACGGCGAAGAAGTAAATCAAGGCCTGAATATGTAAATAATTCGTTACGGTTGTTATCAATGAAAGTAGCAGCATTATTTAATTCTTCATGGGTATAATTTTCGATAATATAAGCGCCATAAAGTTTTTCTCCTACTAGAAAATGGATTTTTTCTGCAAAAGAATGAAAGTGACCGGTGTTTTCCTCCACTTTTTCTTGATGGCTTAACATTAACAAACGAGCTGCGATAAATTCCCATTTAGGGGCTTCTTGGGTAGTTAATTCTGCAGCGGACTTTAAAAGAGCATCAAAAAGCTCTTTTTGGTTCATTTGCTCTGTTTTAAAAGAAATAAATTTTCTTTCCAGTTTTTCCAATCCATATTCATCTGTATCGTAATCTTTTTGCACTTTTGCCAATACTTTATTAATAGATTGCGGATTTGTAAAAACCTTTGTAATGTTATTACGCACAGACCTTTTTTGTCCACGCATATGACGATATAAAATATAGTTTTTACTAATTTCGTAATAGCCATGGGCCATTAAAGCCTGCTCTACCTGATCTTGTACCATTTCTACAGTAGGGGTTCCTAAAAAGCTTTCTACTTTTCCTTCTACTTCAAGTACAATTTGGCTTAATTTTTCTTCACTTATTTGACTGTTTGAACCTACAAAGGCTTTTTTTATGGCATTTGTAATTTTGTCCGATTGATAGGCTTGCTTTTTCCCATCTCTTTTAATAATTTCCATTCCGGTCCTCCCTTTATTTAAAGCACCCTTTATTACTATAAAAGTTGCTCATCACCATCAGTTAAATCTTCCCAAGCACTACTCCAGTGATATTTTATTTCTTTGTGTAACACAACATATTGTATCAAAGTATATTGCGTTACACAATAGATAGTTGTATTTTCTTTTAAGTTTTATTGTCAACTTTTTATTTATCTTTTTTGTAAAAACATGATAAATCAAAAAGCTTAATCTTTCCAACAAGTTTTTTCAAATTTTTATGTTGCAGATATAATCATACTCCCTGTTCACTTTTTGTATTTCCAAGGATTCTCTTCTCTTTATGTTGACCAAGTTTTTTTCAAATGATATGATGAATATATATTATTGCTTTGTCGGAGGGAATAAAATGAAAATCAGCTTTTCTACCCTTGGTTGCCCCCGTTGGTCTTGGTCGGAAATTACTTCTACCGCTAAAGATTTAGGTTATAACGGTATAGAGGTTCGTGGTGTCGGCAAAGATATTTCTGTTCCTTCTGTTCCGGCTTTTGGAAAAGAGAGAATTGCCAATACTATTGATAAACTCACTGCTTTGGAATTAGCTATTCCCTGTTTAGATAGTGACTGCCTTATTTATTTGCCTGAAAAAAAAGAACAAACTTTAAAAGAAGTAAAAGCTTATTTAGCTTTAGCCAATAAGCTTTCCGTTCCTTATGTAAGGGTGTTTGCCGCTGCGGCTGTGCCTGAACCTGTAACCCCTATAGATGAAAATTTTGTTGCCCAGCAAGCCAAGGAATTGGCTGATTTAGCCGGAAGTTATGGCGTTACCCTTCTTTTAGAAACCCATGGTATTTGGAGTGATAGTAAAAAATTGGCCCAATTACTAAGCACCGTTGGGAGTGACCATATCGGAGCCCTTTGGGATATTCACCATCCCTATCGGTTTATGGGCGAATCTCCTGACACTACTTATAACCATTTAGGTCCTTGGATTAAACACGTTCATATTAAAGACAGTATTTTAGATAACAGCGAAAAAGGTTATCGTTATGTTCCTTGCGGTAAGGGAGATATTCCTGTAAAGGAATCTATTGAGTTACTGAAAGAAAAAGGCTATCAAGGGTTTTACTCTTTAGAATGGGTAAAACGTTGGGATATTTCTTTAGAAGAACCAGGGATTATTTTTGCCCATTTTACCAATTATATGGATTCTTTCAAATAAGCTTGTAATGAACATAAAAAAGCCCCTGCTTATAAAACAGGGGCTTTTTTTTCATCCTAATAATTGATAAACAATAATGGGAATTACCATAATGGCTACAAGCCCTATACAAAGAACCCGAACCATCATTACCTTTTTAGGGGTTTTCGTTTTCTTTTTATTCATCTGTTTCTGCCTCCACTTTGTCCTTCTCTCCTTGATGATTCTTTTGATTTTCTTCAAGGCTTTCAATAATTTTCACTTGACTGATTCTTTTTCGATCTCCTTTGGTAATAAGCACTTGAACATGATTAATTTCAAAAGATTCGCCCACGTCCGGAATCCGTTCCATCACTTCCGCCACCCAACCTGCCACTGTATCCGTTTCATATGTATCGGGAATATTTAATTTTTCCAGCACTTCTTGAAGATCAGTTCCTCCATCGATAATATAGTTTCCTTCCTCATCTTGAGCAATTTCCTCTTCCACGTCATCATGTTCATCATAAATTTCTCCAACAAGCTCTTCCAAAATATCCTCCATAGTAACCAGCCCCTCAGTACCCCCAAACTCATCCACAACAATAACCATATGGCTTTTATTGCTTTGGAGCAATTGAAGCAGTTTTGAAATTTTTAACGTTGAAGGAGCAAACATTACTGGCTTAAGGCTGGTTTGGAATTCTTCCTTCCCTTCATCTAAAGCCATAAAAACATCTTTTTGGTGAAGAATTCCAAGAATTTTATCCATATTATCCTGATAAACAGGAAGCCGGGTAAACTCATTTTCTTTAAAAGTTTTTACCACTTCATCCATGGTGGCATTCATATTAATGCCTACAATATCTACTCTTGGGGTTAAAATATCTTGCGCATCCAGGTCTCTAAATTCAATGGCGGAACGTATTAAATCCCCTTCCTGCTCATTGATATTCCCATCACTTTGTGCCTCTGAAACAATGGTCATCAACTCTTCTTCAATTTCATCCATATCGTCTTTTGGCCTAATCCATTTTTCTACTTTTCGCTCTCCAATAGAAATAAGCCATATAAAGGGTTTAAACAGTATTAATACCCCCTGAAGAACAGGATAAGTTTTAATTAGTACTTCTTCCGCACGTTCTCTTCCTATGGTTTTAGGAAGCACTTCTCCCAAGGTGAAGAGTAATACAAATACCACTGCTACAGAAAGAACAACCCCAATAGTTGAAAAATATTGAGCGAATAAAATAGTGGTTGCGGTTGCAGCTAACACATCTGCCAGCGTATTTCCAAATA
>CAZEIB010000039.1:2356-7705 GCA_964511785.1 uncultured Oscillospiraceae bacterium | reverse complement strand
CGTTGCTACCACCAGACCCTCTTTTTCACTAAACTTTTGTATTCTTCTAGCCTTTTTATTTCCTTTGGCTATTAACAGCTTTACTCTTCCCCAATTTACGTTATAAAAAGCGGCTTCTATAGCAGAAAATAAAAAAGAAAATATTATACATAATAATAATACTATCCACAGCAATAGATCTGGAAGCTGAAACATGGTTTTTTCTCCTTAGTAAAAAGCTTTTGTATAAACCAAATACGCCTTTACTTTTTTTATTCAAAGGCGTTAAAATATCATTGATCCTTGTTCCACCATCGGGGAGATTCCTCCACCATCGTCACCTCATTAACAACGCTTTGTTAAGGTTACTGTAACACAAATAAATGGGTTTTACAAATTACTTTTCTGCCGTTAAGGCATATTGATTAATGGCTTGTGCAACCCCGTCCTCTTCGTGGTGACCTGTTTGATATTTTGCTACTGCTAATGCTTTAGGGGCAGCGTTTCCCATGGCAATGCCATAGCCTGCCCAAGAAAGCATTTCCACATCATTTTCCTGATCGCCTAAAGTCATCACATTTTCTTTTTTCACATTCAACAAATGAGCCAATTTTTCAACAGCTATCCCTTTATTGACCCCTACAGGCATTAATTCAATATTATCATATCCGGAACTCATAATGGCCACGCCTTCAACTTGAGCAATTCGCTTTCGAACTTTTTCCAGTTTCTCGGGGTTTGTTTTGTCAATATATAAAAGCTTACAAATTCCTTCTTCTATTCCTTTTTGAAAAGTTTCCTTATCCCAAGTAACGTTTTTCCAAGAAGCCCTGTCGAAACCTTTATCTCCCCCATTAGATAATTTCTCATTGTCTGGATTTTGACTTAAGGCAATACGGTAATCATTCATTAAACTAATGACAACTTCTTCTTCTTCAAAAATTGCTATACATTTGCTGGCTACCTCTTTGGGAAAGTAATCTACCGAAAATAATTTTCCTTCTTTATCAAGGCAGTGTCCCCCATTTAGCCCTAAAGAATAACAAGGGGGTAAGTGATAGCTTTGGATGATTTCCATAATATTTACAGGGTCACGTCCAGAGCAAATAGCTAAATGAATTCCTTGATTCCAAGCATTCCAAAAGGCTTCTTGGTTCTTTTTACTGACTTCCTCTTTTTTATTTAAAAATGTTCCATCCATATCACTAGCAATTAATTGAATTTTTTTCATTTTTTCTCCTCATAAATAAAACTGCTTAACACCAAATACTCAAGCAGTTTTAATATTATTTACATTAATGACTTACTGTTGTTTTAAGTCCGTACCAACTTGGGGTAAACGAAACTAAAGACGCCAAGGCCTTTACTGTATCTTTTGTAGGATATCCGGCTAAAGTAGATTGAAGAACTTGGGTCATCTCCTCAAAGGGTACTTTTTGTTTTGCCAAAAGCCTCAAATCTTCTGCTACCTCAATGGGATTATACTCGGGACGCACTTTTCCAAACAAGTTTCCCACCATTTCCCTGTGCAAAGTAACTTCTTCAGGTAAAATTCCATTCATCGCACCAAGCATAGTTTCAGGAGCCAGTTCCAGTATGTCAACCCCAGATTTGCCTTTTTGATTCATTACCCTATCTATTTCAGCAAGGCCGGGATGAACAAGAACAATATTCCCTTGGGGATTAATCATATAGTCAAAAGCTGCCATAAAATATCTTTTAGCAAAGTTTCTTAGTAGAATTTCGTCTCCATAAGAAACATCAGATAAAAACCGTTCTAAAGGTTCTTCAATAGGTAAAAACCCAATGATATATAGCAATCCATGAATCGTGGCACCAAAACGAAAAACCTTATCTCGAAGTTCTTTATGTTCTTTTGTATCCATGGCATCAGCAATCACTCCGTGAAGAAACTGGGGTAAATATAAAACAACTGTCTCTCCCTCAATTTCAACGTTACACCAAAGCCTTTTTACTAAAGATTCTGCCGCACCTGCCTCTTCCCAGTCAAACAATTCTGTTTTTCCATCTTGAATCAGTAACCTTTCGATTAAAACATGTTCTTGAGAAGACAAGAAATGAACTTCTTTAGCCATTCGAGCCACTAAGGTTTCTTTAATGATGTCCACATCCATCATTTCTTTTTGATAGTAACCTTCCATTCCATCGTAAGATTTTTCCCATAACCCCTGCGTTACATGAACAGGAAGTTTTTCAGCAAAAATATTTCCTTTTGGAAAGGCCATCAATCGGTTTTCCCACGCCTCCATTTGCCGTTCTTTTATTACCGTCATGGTTTTATCGCTCCAACTTAAAGCTGGGTAATCTAATTCCCTTAGCATATATCCTACTTAGCATCCTTTCTTCTTTGGGTGCTTTTTATAGTTTATGCACCCAACCAAAAGTATCTTCCTCTTTTCCTAGTTGAATTCCTGTTAAGGTATCATATAGCTTTTGAGAAAGCTCTCCTATACCGCCATTGCCTAGTTTAACAGTACTTCCCTTCCAGTACAAGTGCCCTACAGGAGAAATAACTGCAGCAGTACCTGTTCCAAAGGCTTCTGTAATGGTTCCATTTTGAATATCGGCAAATACTTGCTGAATATCCATTTGCTTTTCTTCTACTTCATAACCTATTGCTTTGCCCAGCTTTAATACACTGTCTCTAGTAATACCAGGGAGAATACTTCCGTTTAGTTTAGGGGTTACTATTTTTTTCCCTTCATAAACAAACATCATATTCATGGCTCCAACTTCTTCAATATAGCGCCTTTCAACTCCGTCTAACCAAAGAACCTGAGCATATCCTTGTTTTTTAGCTGTTTCACTGGCTAAAATAGAAGCTGCATAGTTCCCTGCTGCCTTGGCTTCTCCAATTCCTCCACGTACAGCACGAACAAACTCATCTTCCACATAAATGTCTACAGGAGCTAAACCATTGGCATAGTAAGCCCCAACGGGGGATAAAATAATAAAAAACAAATAGGTAGCGGAAGCTTTTACCCCTAACATTGGCTCTGTAGCAATAATAGTGGGCCTAATGTATAAAGAAGTTCCTTCACTGTTAGGTACCCACTTTTCATCTTCCTTAATCAACTTTGTTAACCCTTCCAAACACATTTCTGGGTCCATAGGAGGAATACTTAACCTTTTTGCAGAATTGTTCATTCTAGCAAAGTTATCAAGAGGCCTAAACAGCTGCAATTGTCCATTGGGTCCTTTATAGCATTTCATTCCTTCAAACAAGGCTTGCCCATAATGAAACACCATACTGGCCGGGTCCATGGAAAAATCCCCATAGGGTACAATTCTTCCATTGTGCCAACCTTCTTCTTTATTGTAATTAATTAACAACATATGATCGGTAAATATTTTTCCAAAACCCAGTTGGCCTTCATCTAGGGGTTTTTCTTTTGGATTTAAATTTTTTTCTATTGTAAATTCCATTTTTCTTCATCCTCTCTTACAAGCTAAATAAACATTAACCTTTATTATACAAGATTTCTCTTGGCTTTTGCTTCACTAAAAGAAAAAAACAACAAAAAATCAATTCTACTACTTCCCGTTATACCTTTGTCAACTTTACATTTTCTTCCCCAATTTTTATTGACAGCATTTCTTGAAGCTTTTTACTACCATCGCAATACCAGCTTCTAGGGGCCTTAAAGGTTTTTTTCTCCTGAGGATCATGAAAATATACTGGAACATCTCCTGGAAAGCCTTTAATGGTTTTCTCCAATCCTTGGGTTTCTTCTTGGCTACAACGTAAATACAATTTTCTTCGCTCAACAGTTTCTTCCACGAAAGGAATTCTTTTTTTCCCTATTCCCTGTTGCCCCGGTATATAGGTTTCTAAGGGTACTATTTTGTTTACTAAAATTTTTGTATCCTCATCTTCCCTAATGGATAATTTACCTACCAACACCACTAAAGCATCTGCTTTCATTTCGTTTACGTAGTTTTCATATATCTTGGGAAATACCAAGCCTTCAATTTGGCCGGTTAAGTCTTCCAGTAGTACAAAACCCATCATAGATCCTTTTTTGGTCGCTTTCCCTTTAGCTTCCAATAAAATCCCCCCCATGGCCACTTGCATTCCATCCAAGGCAAGACCCCTATCTTCTCTTTCGGCTAGTTCAGCAACATAGGCAGTATTTATATCCATTTTCTCTAATATCTCTTGATACTCTTCTAAGGGGTGCCCTGAAATATAAATTCCCGTTACTTCTTTTTCCATAGATAAAAGACTTCTTTTGGGATATTCTTGAAGATTTGGCATTTCTTCCCAGGGTTTTTCCAGTTCATTTTCTTCCCCGCCTAAGTCGAATAAAGATACTTGTCCTGTAATCACATGTTTTTTTTGGTTACTATGCTGGTCAATAATTCCTTCGTAAATGTTAAGCAATTGGGCACGATTTGCCCCAAGGCTATCTAAAGCTCCTGCTTTAATAAGGCTTTCAATAGCCCTTTTATTAACAGCTTCTCCATTCATTCGTTGGGCAAAATCAAAAAAGTTTTGATATTTTTCGTTTTTCCGCCCTGCTGCAATACTTTGGGCTGCATGTTCCCCTAAGTTTTTAACTGCACCCAAGCCAAAACGTATTCCTTTTTTCCCATCTTCTCCTTCGTCCACACTAAAGCGCCACTGGCTTTCATTAATGTTTGGTGGAAATACCGGTATATTATGGGTACGACAATATTGAATATATCCTGCAATTTTACCCGCATTACCATAAACGCTATTAATCATAGCTGCCATAAACTCTATAGGATAGTAATACTTAAGCCAAGCTGTTTGTATGGCCAATACCCCATAGGCGGCCGCATGGCTTTTGTTAAAGGCATAAGAGGCGAAAGAAGTCATTTCATCAAATATTTTATTGGCAATGTTTTCATCAATCCCATTGTTTACGCAACCGGGTATTACTTGTTTTCCTTGATCATCTTTCATGCCATAAACAAAATACTTTCGCTCTTCTTCCATCACATCATGTTTCTTTTTTGACATGGCTCTGCGCATTAAGTCGCTTCTTCCTAAAGAATATCCAGCTAAATCTCGTACAATTTGCATAACCTGTTCTTGGTAAACCATACATCCATAAGTGACCTCTAAAATAGGCTTAAGTTCAGGGGTTAAATAAGCCACTTTATTGGGCTGTTCTTTTCCTTCAATGTACCTTGGAATACTGTCCATTGGTCCTGGGCGATATAAAGAAATAGCCGCAATAATATCTTCAAAATTTGCAGGTTTCATATTAGATAGAAATGCCCGCATACCACTACTTTCAAGCTGGAAAATTCCGTCCGTATCCCCTTGGCTAATCATTTTATATATATTGCCATCATCTAGGGGAATTTCTTCAGCGCTCA
>CAZEIB010000039.1:0-2346 GCA_964511785.1 uncultured Oscillospiraceae bacterium | reverse complement strand
CATGTTAATTCCCCGTGTTTTAAGCATATCTAAAGTGTCTCTAATCACAGTTAGGGTTCTAAGACCTAAAAAGTCCATTTTAAGCAAGCCCAATTGTTCTAAAGTGCCCATAGGAAACTGAGTAGTAATTACATCATCATTTTTTTGTAAAGGTACATATTCTTGTACAGGGTGATGGGTAATTAATACCCCTGCCGCATGGGTGCTGGCATGGCGAGGCATTCCCTCTAAAGACAAAGACATATTAATTAAGGTTTGTACCTGAGGATTTTCTTCATAAGCAGCTTTTAGTTGGGGACTTTGTTTTAAAGCCTTTTCTAAAGTTATATTTAATTCAAAGGGAATAGATTTTGCCACCCTGTCCACCTCTTGGTAGGGCATACCCAGAACCCTACCAACGTCTCTAACCACACCCCTTGCTGCCATGGTTCCAAAAGTAATAATTTGAGCCACATGATCGTGGCCATATTTTTCTGCTACATAGTCAATCACTTCTTGCCTGCGCTCATAACAAAAATCAATATCTAAATCCGGCATGGAAATTCGTTCCGGGTTTAAGAAGCGTTCAAAAAGCAATTGGTATTTTAAAGGATCTAAGGCGGTAATTCCAAGGGTGTAGGCTACAATGGATCCGGCACCGCTTCCTCTCCCTGGTCCTACCATAATGTTGCGGCTTTTTGCATAATCAATAAAATCCCAAACAATTAAAAAATAATCTACATAACCCATGGAAATAATAACCCCAAGTTCATATTCTAAACGTTTAGTGGGCTCATCATCTGGGCTTAATTGATTTGGATAATGTTTTTCAAGGCCTTCAAAACAAAGTCTCCGAAGCATTTTCTCTGCGGTTTCATCAGAGGCTACAGGGTATTTAGGTAAGTGAATGGTATTAAAATCAAAGGTGACATTACACATGTTGGCAATTTTTTCTGTATTATCAACAGCATCGGGATAGGCTGCAAAAAGAGTACGCATTTCCTCTTCACTTTTTACGTAAAGCTCTTCCGTTTCAATACGCATACGCTGCTCATCTTCCAAGGTTTTTCCTGTTTGGATGCACATTAATACTTCTTGGGCTTTAGCATCCTTTTTTTCTAAATAGTGGGCATCGTTAGTGGCTACCAAAGGAATTCCTGTTTCCCTTGCAACTTCTACTAACTTTGGTAAAACCTCTCTTTCTTCAGGAATACCGTGGTTCATAATTTCAATATAAAAACGATCTTTGCCAAAAATTCTTTCCATTTTTTTTGCATAGGTAATGGCATCTTCTTTTCTTCCCTGTAACAGTAATTTAGGCAAATCTCCGCTTAAGCAGGCAGAGAGGGCAATGAGTCCTTGGGAATGTTTTTCAAGAATTTTATAATCAATTCTGGGCCGATAGTAATAACCTCTTAAAAAGCCTTCACTAACCAGTTTCATTAAATTTTGATAACCTGTATTGTTTTCGCACAGCAAAATTAAGTGTCCATAATCTCTACCCAAGCTTTGCCGGTCTTCCATGTTTTCACACACATATACTTCACAGCCTATAATAGGATGAATATTGTTTTTTAAGCAGGCTTCATAAAAATCAACTACCCCGTACATGACCCCGTGGTCTGTAATAGCGCAGTGATTCATGTTTAACTCTTTTATCCTTTTCATTAAAGGGTTAATTGCACAAGCCCCATCTAAAAGGCTGTATTCAGTATGTAAGTGTAAGTGTGTAAACGCCATAGTATCCCCCAAATTTTCTCTAATTACTTTTAAAAAGCACTGCCTTTTATTATAACATAATTAAAACTACATAGCCATTTGCTTCAATATTTATTTTGAAATTTCCTATATTTAAAAGCGATTTATTGTTTTTTTCGTTGTAGCAATGGGCTTTTTGTGGTAAAATACTATCAGCTTTTTTACTTATATTAAAATGAACATTTTGTTTTTTAAAAGTGAAAAAAATTGAACATATTTTAGACGGAAAGGAAGATTTTATTGAGAAAAAACCTGAAACTCAAAGTCAAAGAGTCTCTGGCTTCTGTTCTGCCTATTACCGCCATTGTGCTTGTGCTGATTATTACCCTTGTTCCTATGGATGTTGGAACAACAGGGTTATTTTTATTTGGTGCATTTATGCTGATTGTTGGTATGGGGCTATTCTCCCTAGGCACAGATATGTCCATGATGCCTATGGGAACCTATATGGGGGCCCACGTTTCAAAATCCCGCAAACTCCCTTTTATGATTTTTGTTTCTTTTTTAATGGGACTTTTAATTACCATTGCTGAACCGGATTTACAAGTATTAGCCAAGCAAGTACCTTTTATCCCAGCGCCTTTGCTAATAGGTTCCATTGCCCTTGGA
>CAZEIB010000038.1:0-13474 GCA_964511785.1 uncultured Oscillospiraceae bacterium | reverse complement strand
TTCCTTCAAGGTCAATTTGATCAAAAGCTCCTACAGGATACTCTTTTATTTCTCCTTTACCAGAAGAGAAAAAAACTTCTCTTTTTTGAGCTACTGTTTCTTTATCTGCAAGGCCTGTTTTAGGTGCTTCTCCTGCAAAAGCTATAGTAATCATAAGGGTTGCCACTATCCCTAAGGTTAAAATTCTCTGTAAATATTTTTTAAATTTCATTATTTTCATCCTTTCTTTTTCCTTAATGGAAAAGCTACTTCTATTTTCTATAACTATTATGTGATTGTCAAGATTTCCTATGGTTTATCTATCTTTTTTTACTTTTCCTTCTTTCTATTCCTCTATTATCTTTGACAAGCTCCTTTTAATTTAGTATATTAGATATTTCTAATATACTAAATGATAAGGAGAAATAGAATGGCAAGTAAAAATATTGTACATGTTCTTCCTAACTGTGTAGCTTGCGGCAGCTGCGAAAAAGCTTGCCCTCTTGGGGCTATTGCTGTTTACAAAGGTTTATGGGCAAAAATAAACCCTATAAAATGTGTAGGCTGTGGTAAATGTGTCAAAGCCTGCCCGGGAGGGGTACTAAAAATCCTTCCAAGAGAAGAAAGTATAAAGGAGAAATGTTCATGAAAAAAACCTTATCGAAGCCATGGTATGAATACTTATGGATTGCCTCTTCATTATACTTAGTGCTTGGTATTTTTAATATTTTGTTTGCTTGGTTAGGGCTTATTTGCTTTATTTCTCCCCTCCTTTTTGCTATAATAAAAGGGAGTAAGGCCTATTGTGGCAAATACTGTGGCAGGGGCCAGCTTTTTTCCCTTTTAGGAAATCAACTGGGCCTTTCCCGCAAAAAAAATCCTCCTGCATTTTTACGGTCAAAATGGTTTCGTTATGGGTTTTTAACTTTTTTTATGACCATGTTTTCTTTAATGGTATTTTCCACCTATAAAGTATTTACCGGTGCCCCCCTTAAGCAAAAGGTTACCCTGTTATGGACCTTTAAATTACCTTGGCAATGGGCTCATGTATCCTTTGTTTCCCCTTGGATTGCCCAGTTTGCTTTTGGCTTTTATTCTGTTATGCTTACCTCAACTTTTCTGGGCTTTATTACAATGGTATTCTATAACCCCCGTAGTTGGTGCCTATACTGCCCTATGGGCACTATGACCCAAGGTATTTGCATGATTAAACATCGTAAGGAGCTTATTGATGGAAGAAAAATCGAAGGAGGTAGCCAACCTTCTAAAAGTACTGTCCAATGATAACCGGCTACTAATTTTATGTACTTTAATAGAAGGCCCTTTAAACGTTGGAGAACTTAACCGGGTCATTCCCAACATTACTCAATCTGCCCTATCCCAGCATCTATCCATTTTAAAGGCTCACCGTATAGTGAACTATGAAAAAAACGGTCAGCATGTAACTTATTTTATTTGTGATCAGCGAATTGAAGCAGTGATAGGAGTTTTAAAACAACATTACTGTTAAGCTTTTTTAATAAAGGCTGTTGTTCACTTAAGCCATTCTTTTTTACAAACTTTTTTGTACTTTATCCAGGTTCTTTTTTTATTTGTTTAACCTTGTTAAAAAGTTTTTCTACAACATTAAAAGTCCTCCCTTTGAACATTCAAAGGGAGGACTTTTTCATAAAATTTTTCTTTACTTTCCTTCAGCAGCGCTTTGCCCTGCAATACGGCCAAATACTAAAATATCTGTTAAAGCGTTTCCACCTAAGCGGTTTGCACCGTGAATGCCACCGGTTACTTCTCCAGCTGCATATAACCCTGCAACGGCATTTCCTTCTCCATCCAATACTTGGGCATTGGTGTTAATTTTTACCCCACCCATGGTGTGGTGAACAGTAGGTACCCTTGGGCCTGCATAAAAAGGCGCTTTATCAATTTTTTCGCTGTATAAGGTACGGCCAAATTCGTCGGTTTCTTTACTTTCAACATGCTTGTTAAAGTTTTCTACAGAAGCAATCAGGTTTTCGCTGGGAACCCCAATTTTTTCAGCCAATTCTTCTAAGGTATCTGCTTTGTAAGCACGTCCTGCTTCTACCAACTCGTCAATGCTTTCGTTAAAGTTGTTTCGCACATCTCCTGTTGGATAGCTGTGGCTATCAACAATGGTGTACATTAAATGATTAGGTTGTTCTAAAAGGGCTACGGTCATCTCATCTCGGCGCCCTCCTTCGTTAACAAAACGATCTCCATTGGTATTTACAAAAATTCTCTTTTCAACGTCTTGTTCAATGTTTCCTGATAGGCTCCCTGAAACAGGATCCCCAATAGGAAGCAGTTGAATTAAGCCCATATCTACCAATTGAGCATTGGCTTCTAAAGCCAATTCAATTCCGTCTCCTGTGGCACCGGGATGGTTGGTGCTCTTTAGGCTTTCACTTAAATCTGGCCAAATGGTGTTATATTCTTGGCGCATTTGTACATTTAAGGCAAAGCCACCAGTAGCCAATACTACCCCTTTGTTGGCACGCACAGTAATTTTATTGCCGGTGGTGCCGGTTCCGGTTACCCCTACTACACGTCCCTCTTCAATAATTAAATGTTCCGCTTTTGCATTAAGCATTACATCAATGTTGTCATGGCTGTCTACATAGGCCATATAGGTTTTGAAAAATCCTGTTCCAACAGGTTCCGCAGGCTTATGGGCACGGGGCCACATACCACCGGTTACAGTAAAGGGATCAGGTAAAAAATCCATGCCTAAACCTTGTAGCCATTCTACACCGTCCCAAGCTTTTTCTACCATAATACGAACCAATTCGGGATCCCCTACATTATCTCCCCCTTCAAGGGTTTGGGTATAATGCAGTTCCACAGAGTCTTCATGAGAAAGGGCAGTTTCGCTACCTTCATCTACTGCATTTAAAGCCCCACCGGATAAAATGGTGTTCCCACCTACTTTACCCATTTTTTCAAGCACCAGTACACTGGCACCTGCTTGGTTAGCGCTAACCCCTGCAGCAAGGCCTGCGCCCCCGGCTCCAATTACCACTACATCTACTGTGGTATCTACATCTTCTTCTACTTTAGCTTGAGGAACAACATTTTTTAACTCTTTAATGGTTTCCTCACTGGCACCGGCTTGGGTTAAACAATCAATCACAGCTGCCAAAATGGCATCGCTGGTTAAAGTAGCCCCTGATACAGCATCAATACCAAGGCCTTGTAAATCAATAATTTGTTGAGGAAGGTTTTCAACAATGGGTACACCAATCCCTGGGGTTTCATCATGTTCTGTTACTTTAATTTCGGCAATTTCATTTTCCGTTAATACTACTTCTACGGTCATTTCCTTCATTCCTGTAGCAGTAGCAGTATACGTTCCCGGGGTAAATTTATCTTCTGCTTTTGCAACAATTCCTTGGCCAAAAGCAAAGGAAAAAGCAAAAACAAAAGCCAGTAGCAATAAGCTACTTTTTTTAAAAAAGTTTTTCATAAGTATTCTTGTCCTCCAATATTTATTATTTGGGGAAAACCCATCATTAATTGTATCACTTGCTTGTTAAATTATCAACAATCCTTTTTATAAAAAAACATTCTCTACTTCCAACAAAGAAGGCTTTTATTTAGTAGAGGGCAACTAGCTTCTCTTTTAAAAAACTTTCTCCTTTTACATAGAAAAGCCCTTCAAAACAAAAGTTTTTAAGGGCTTTTCTGTTAATTTTATTTTTCTTGGCAGTTTTTGCAAATCCCTTCAAAAAGGGTTCTATGGCCTATTTGGCTAAAACCGGTGGCTGCCCCAACTTTTTCATCTACCATAAGGTTGTAGGGCAGTGGTATATCCATTACACTGGTGCACTTTACACAGCGTATGTGATAATGTTTATCCTTGCGCCAATCAAACCGTAGGGCATCAGGCGCCTTCACCTGTTGTATTTCTCCATTTTCAGCCAGTAAATTTAAGTTTCGGTATACAGTTCCTCGGCTAATTTTATCATCAATCTTTCGTACTTCCAAATATATTTCATCAGCAGTAGGATGATCGACACGACTTAGAACCTTTTCTAAAACTAATTGGCGCTGCCTAGTGTTTCGTTGCTTTGTCATTGAATAACAACGCCTTTCTTAAGGTGCTATTCTACCTTTGTACCACAATCAGTCTTCCGGTAAAAGTGTAGCTTCAATAAGCTGTTTATGATTTCCCTTTGCTAATTGTTTTATTTTTTCCATAGAAAGGTTTAGTGCCTCAGTCATTCGTCTACCATACTCTTCATCAGCCCAATAACAATGTACTGCATGACGATATTTAATGTTTTGGGTAGCAGGGCCAATATCTGTAGCGGTATTTTGAATCAGCAATTCTTTTTTATCTTCTTCTAAAATACGCCACAAATTTCCTCCAGCCCTAAAATTATCATCGGTAGGGTCTTCATTGGGATCATAACGCCACATGGCTCCTTCTATATCCATAGGGGGTTCCGATACTTGAGGTTGGGCTGTCCAGTAACCGTAACTATTTGGGGTATAGGCAGGGGTAGAGCCATAGTTGCCGTCTACTCGCATCATTCCATCTCGGTGATACTCATTTACTTCAACTTTGGCACGGTTTACAGGAATTAAGTGATGATTTACCCCTAAACGATACCGCTGGGCATCTCCATAGGAGAAAAGCCTGCCCTGTAAAAATTTGTCAGGAGAAAAGCCAATTCCCGGCACCACATGGGCAGGGGTAAAAGCCGCCTGTTCCACTTCAGCAAAATAGTTTTCCGGGTTACGGTTTAAAACAAGTTCTCCCACTTCCATTAATGGGTATTCTTTATGGGGCCATATCTTTGTAATGTCAAAGGGGTTTTCGTAGTGTTTTTTGGCTTCTTCTTCCGTCATAATTTGCACATACATGGTCCATTTAGGATAATCTTTCTTTTCAATGGCTTCAAATAAGTCTTTTCCATGGTATTCTCTATCCATGGCATTAATGGCTGCCGCTTCTTCGTTGGTAAAGTTTTTAATGCCTTGTTGGGTTTTAAAATGGAACTTTACCCATACCCGTTGGTTTTCTTCATTGTAAAAGCTGAAAGTATGTTCTCCAAAAAAGTGCATGTTTCTAAAGGAGGCAGGTATGCCCCTATCACTCATTACAATAGTTCTTTGATGGAAGGTTTCCGGTAACATGGTCCAATAATCCCAGTTGTTTTGGGCAGACCTGCGCCCTGTACGAGGATCTCTTTTTACCGCCCGGTTTAAATCGGAAAAGTTGTGTACATCCCTTACAAAAAAGGTAGGGGTGTTGTTACCTACTAAATCCCAGTTTCCTTCTTCCGTATAAAACTTTACTGCTACACCTCTAATATCTCTTTCACAGTCAGCGGCACCACGTTCTCCGGCAACGGTGGAAAAACGAATAAACAAATCAGTTTTCGTTCCCGGTTGTAGCACCTTCGCTTTGGTGTATTTTGAAATGTCTTGAGTTACTGTTAAGTGGCCATAAGCCCCCCAACCTTTGGCATGCATTCTTCTTTCGGGAATAACCTCCCTGTTAAAATGAGCCATTTTTTCCATCAGCCATACATCTTGCATTACTACAGGCCCTCTTGCTCCTGCGGTAATAGAGTTTTCGTTATCGGCTACCGGCGCCCCAACTTCGTTGGTAAGTTTTTTGTACATGTCTTCTTTTTTCATATTCTTTCTCCTTTCAATGATGATTGTTTATTGTTGTAGTTATTCATTAATGGCTAATTGCCAAAAATTTTTTATAAAGCCAAACCCATCGAAAGTATCCAAAGGTACATGAGGGTTTTAGGCAACATTAACATTCCCAATAGGGGTTTTTTCTTTGCCCAAAGTACCGGCAAATAAAAAACAAAACTTAATCCAATAGCCATCCACATCCATTTAAAGGGAATAAAAGTAAAACGATGGTTAAAATATAAAATGCCTACCAATATTCCCTGAAATACAAAGGGAATATTTCGAATAATAGCCCATTTTATGTTAAACCCTTCCTCTGTCCAGCGGTTTTGAGGCATTAAACTTAAAATAATTCTTAAGCCCAATAGCACCACCATAATCCATTGAACCATTATGGAAATAGATAGCCCGTAGAGGCTTTTTCCCACTTCCCATAACAAATAATAAAACAGCCCCATGGAAACAGAGGTAATCATTTTTCCAAAACCTAAAGCCTTTTTATATTTCTCCGGTTTTTTTGTCATCACTACCCCAATACGGGGAAGTAGATGAAAACTATCTCCTATAATCAGTACAAAAGCTGTAAGGGCAAACAATTTTCCTGTAGAGCTATTCGTTTTTATCCAAATCCAAAGTCCTATACAAAAACCTGAAAGTAAATAGCCTATGTCAAATATCCCTTCAAAATATGAAAATAACCCTTTATTCTTCATGGCTTTTCTTTCTCTTTTCTCTCATTTTTCCTATCCAAATAATATGTAAAGTAACCCCAAAGCCTATGGCTACCAGTAATAACGTAAGCCAGCTTTTTTTAACTGTAACCATAGACAAAATCAGCATTCCCCATAAAAATACAAGGCTCATCACCATGGTTTTTGTAGGAAGCCCTTTTTGGTGGTAATAGCTGTTTACATACTGGCGTACATAGGATACTTTTAATACTTTTTTTTGTATTTTAGGATTTGCTCCTAAACAACCTACCGACACCAACACAAAAGGAGTGGTGGGCCAAACAGGTAAAAAAAGCCCGATAAAACCAAGAGCTAAAAAGAAAAGTCCCACAAGGGTCAATACAATATTTTTCACAATTTTCTCCTTTTCTTTTTTATTAATATTAGGACTTGATACTATTAATTTAATAATACCTGTCTCTTTCTTTTTTGTCAATAGCAATTTTTCTCTTTTTTTTCATGTTATACTATCTTCATCAACTTTTTTAACCATTAAAAGCCGATTGCCTACTATTTTCATTGTTTATTTTACTAGAAAGGTAGATTTTTATGGATTTTTCTTCCCTTATTCCTAAAGAAAAACTTCTTCTCTGGCGCCGTCATATTCATACCAACCCGGAAATTGCTTTTGAAGAGTTTGAAACTGCTGCTTACATTAAAAGCCAACTGAACCAGTATCGAGGATTAACCCTTATTAGCCCTACCCCCACCAGTGTGGTAGCTACCCTTTCAACGGGAAAACCCGGTAAAACCATTGCTTTACGGGCAGATATTGATGCCCTACCTGTGGAAGAGAAGACCGGCTTACCCTTTGCCTCTAAACATTCGGGCCTTATGCATGCTTGTGGCCACGATACCCATGTGGCTATGCTTCTTGGAGCGATAGATGTATTAAGCCAAATACAATCTTCCCTTACAGGAAAAGTGGTATTTATTTTTCAACATGCCGAGGAAACCCCTCCTGGAGGAGCTGTTGATTTGATCAATGCAGGAATATTAGATGAGGTAGATGAAATTTACGGTATTCATATTGCTCCGGGGCTTCCTGTGGGTAGTGTAATGGCTAAGGCCGGAGAGTTTATGGCTGCCAACGACATGGTGGAAATTATTATTACCGGTAAAGGAGCCCACGGCTCTACTCCAGAAGCTTCTATTGACCCTATTACTGTTGGTGCCCAAATGGTTACTGCCCTTAATACCATTGTTTCCCGTAATATTTCTCCAAAAGAAAAGGCTGTGGTCTCCTTTGGTCAATTTACCTCAGGGCAAGCCTTTAATGTTATTCCCCATCATGCTAAAATTCTTTTGTCCATTCGTTCCGCTAACCAAAGTACACGCACTTTGATAAAAAAACGAATTGAAGCCATTGTAAACCATAGCTCTCAAATGTTTGGTGCCCATACACAACTAAATTATACCATTGGATATAACCCTGTTATTAACCATGAAGAAGCCTTTCAAAAGGTAAAAAACGCCTGCCAAGCCCTTCGTTATTCCTTTATTCCTGCCCAAAGTATAATGGGCAGTGAAGATTTTTCCTATTATTTACAAAAAGTTCCCGGTTGCTTTTATACCATAGGTGGAGGTGCCTTGGAAGATGGCTTTACCCACATGGGTCATCATCCTCAATTTGATATTGATGAAAGAGCCCTTGAAGTAGGTTGCAAAATGCATGTACAACTAATATTAGATGCCCTTGAATAAAAGCTTTATTTAATTCTTAATTTTCTCTTCTTTAACCCTCTTTTTCTGTTATAATAAATCAACTACCGAAAGCTACAGGGAGATGATGAAAATGGTCATGATCAAAAGAGTCCTTTCTTTTACCATGGCTTTTCTTCTTCTCTCCTTCTTTTTTTCCATTGGTTTTGCCCAAAACGTCTCATCTCTTACATCTCTCGTGGAACAAAGCCCCATTCATCAAGAAATGATGGTTTTAACCCAAAAAGCCTATCAAAACTATATAAATAACCAATCAATTAAACCTTTAGCCAATTTGATGGATTACCTTGGTCGTTCTTTTCTTTTTTTATCTCCTTTATACCAGCAGGCTTATAAGGAAACCCTTTTTGCCATTAACCACCAGCAAGATGTACAACAAGGTTTCTTCCTTTCAGACCCAAAGCGGCCTAAAGTACGCCCTATAGAAGATTTTATTGCCCAATTATGTGCTTTCATCCTAAACGACTACTCTTTTTCCCCCAGGTATTTAACCCACCTTCAGCAAGGAGAGAATCATTTAACCAAAGCCGGAACCCATGAAGATACTTCCTTACCTATTCCTTTAGATTATTTAGTAGACAGCGCCAAGCAAATGTATTTGGAAGCTTGGAGGTATCCTAAAAAAGGCAGTTTAAGCCATTATGGGCAAATTGCTTGTACAGGGCTTTTTTCCACCATTGCAGGATCTTATTATGTACAAGATCGCCAAGTTTCCACTGTAGTTAAATACCTTTACCAAGATGCAAAGGCTTTTTCTAAAGAGCAAGGATTATTTATCGAAAAAAACCACCTTCCTCCCTTTAATAAAGGGGAACAAGTACCTGTTGGAGCCGCTATATTTGATAAGCCCGCCTTTAGCAGCCCAAGCCATGTGGCTCTTTGTGTGGGAGAGATGATTACTTACGACTTAACTTATATTGCCAATGGTGCCATTCAATCTGCTGTAGATCACGGCCTTTCTGTTGTAGATTTAGACAGTAAAATCGTATATTATGCTAATATTCCTCAAACTAAAACCACCACTTTATATTGTTATGGCTATATTTCAAAGTTTGAATATCTTCCTACTAAAAGTTCTTATCAGGCAAAAAGCCAAAATAAATGAATTTTAATTTAAAAAACAAAACCGAAAGTATAGAAACTTCGGTTTTTTCTTTGCTATTTCTTGTTTTTTTCTTTAAAAAAATTTTTTAATTCCTCTTTTTTTTCTTTTGAAAGCCTTGGGTAAGGAATATTTTGTATTGCCCCTTCCAAAGCGTATAAGCTATGTAGACAGGCGTCAGCATCCAATATTTGTAAGCGTAAAAAAGCTTCTTTACTTCCTAACTGTCTTAACTTCTCAGGGCTATTCACTTCTCCTTTTATCAAAGCCCTTTCTAAAACCGGGCCAATATTGGGTAAATCCGACAGTCTTTTTCCTTTTTCTTTATTTTTATCCATCTTCTTCCTCCTTATCTAATCCATTCCAATATGGCAAAGCCTTCAGTTCCTTTATAGCCCTTTTTTTCCGCCACTTCTTTATTCATTCCTTGGGTAAGGAATATTTTTTTATTGTTTCTTCTTTTCTTTACAAAAAGCAATGGTTACCATTTCTATATAGCAGCCATCTTTTTAGCCTACTTGCCACCCTTTAAAATAAATAGGAGCAATGGCTTTAAAATTATTTTCTAAAGTGGTTTTTCTTATTTTCATAGGATTTCTCTCTTGTTTCCATAGGGTTTTCTCTTTCCTTCCCCTTGTACCTTTTTTTCTACCTAAAATTACAACTGATTAAATGGTCATTCACCATACCAACAGATTGCATAAAGGCATACACTGTAGTAGGTCCTACAAATTTAAACCCCAATTTTTTTAAGTCTTTACTAATTTTTTCCGATAAAGGGGTCGTAGCAGGTACTTCTTCCAATTTTTCAAAATGATTCATCATAGGTTTATGATTTACATATGCCCATAAAAAGCGGCTAAAATCTCCGGGTTTTGAAAAATGTTCTATATATACTTTCCCGTTATGTACCATTGCCTGTACCTTCAAAGGGTTTTTAATAATTCTGTCGTCTTCTAATAAGGTAGCTATTTTTTTTTCGTCAAAGGCCGCCAATTTTACAGGATCAAAATTTTCATAAGCCTCTAACATCCCTTCCATTTTTTTAAGAATGGTTACCCAACTAAGGCCTGCCTGCTGTCCTTCCAGTAATAGCATTTTAAATAAGGTTACATCATCATACTCCGGTTTT
This sequence comes from uncultured Oscillospiraceae bacterium, assembly GCA_964511785.1. GTDB lineage: Bacteria > Bacillota > Clostridia > Christensenellales > Aristaeellaceae > CAYFQH01. Next base: position 3,135 of record CAZEIB010000038.1, on the reverse strand, counting down.
CCCCATTGATGATCATGATATTCTCGTTCTATATCCGTTTTTATAGCCCAGTCGCAGCGTTTTATTTCATTCATTTTATGATTCCTTTATCCTTTATTTGTTTTTTATATTTTCAGTATAACTTATTTTTTTCTTCCTGCCAAATTCCTGTTAAAAACGTTTTTAATCTGCTCTATCTTTTTTAAAAAATCTTTCTGCCAACTTCAGCTTTCATGTATATAAAAAGCTCACGTTTTTGTTTAACGTGAGCCTTTTTCATACAACTTTTTTTATAAAGAACTCCTAAATGTTTACTTCTTTTTTAATGATAAAACACTTTAAGTATTTCTACCTGGGGAGTTACTTTAATATCATTATTGAGTAAATTTTCTTTACAATAGGCATTTAATTCTTCTTCTACTTTTTTCTCTATATCTGTACTGGAATAAGTAGAAAGGTCAGCATTAAACAGCATATTTTGTACTGTATATTGCAGCGTATCCACCATCCTATTTCTTTCACCTGCAGTATAGGTTTTTTTATTGAATATTTCCCAAGTGATGGTATATTTCATATCAATGGTGGCATATCTTAAATTATCCATGACTCTGTCAACAGATACTGTTACTTGTAAGGAAGGCAATTCTCCATCTTTTTCCCCTTCCAGCTCCAATATTCCATAGCCGATATTCCTTAATAAATTCCTATTAGGATCATTGGTTCCATAGCCTTTATAAAGGTGCTCCACTTCTTTAATTTTGTCATCAAAAGCTTCAATAGAGGTATCTTCCCAGTTTTCTGTATTAAATACCTTTCCAATTAATGTATTACGGTCTCCCTGCTCATAAGATAACTGGTTTTTTTCCATGGGGGTTCTACTATAGCGAAAAGGATTTTCTCCACGAATTTCCCTTTCTATTTTTTCTACTTCCCCTTCATTTAAAAGAGCATTTTCTACATTTTCTTCTAAAAAGGGCTTTACTACAGCTAATAATTCTTCTTTGGTATTATAAGGACCTATGTAGGTATATTGCCCATTAGATAAGGTCACTTCAAATACATAACCCTCTATTGCTTCCCTTTGGGGAAGATAAGAAGCCCAACTTTCACCTTCATCAAAATATTCTTTGGTATTGGTTTTGCTGGTTTGGTCATAATGATATATTTCTATAACATGAGGGGTATAAGGAGTATCTTTTCTCTCTTCATTCCATTTTTCATTTATACGGTAATCACTTTGCTGGCTATATTCAGGATTATCTTCTTCTATTTCCTCTAAAATAACCTTTTTTTCTTCATTGGTCATATTCATTTTAATCACTTGTTCCTGTAAATAATAGGTCATTTTTTCTAAAAATTCCTCTTTGGTATTATAAGGGCCTAGGGTTATTTCTCTTCCATTATTAAAAGCCATGGTAAGCACATAACCATCATAAGCCCTATCGGTTTTCGGTTTTATTTCTTCTTTTTCGTTTACGTTCACAATTACCCTGGTATTTTCTTTTTTCATATCAGTTCTACGCTGATCATAAAAATAACTGCGTAAAATCATGGTTTGGTTTTCTTCTTTATCATCCATCCAATCAAATTTTTCTTTTTCAATTTCTTCTAACAATATTTCATTGGCTGTTTTTTCTTTTTTTAGTTCTACAAGAATTCCATCCATTTCTTCCTGGGTTATTTTATTGGAACTTACCAATTGTTGTAAAAAATATGCTCCCTTGGTTAATAATTCTTCTTTGGTTTCAAAAGGTCCTAAATATCTTTCGTTTTTAGAAGCAAAAGTTTCTTCTCTTCCATTTTCATGGCCTTTAACATAATTATCATAGCCTTTAAAATAAATCACCAAATCATAACCGTCTACTTTGCTGATGTTTTCTTTTGGCGCTATATTCATAAAATCTCCTACATATTTTTGATGGCGATAATGCATCCCTAAATATTGATAATATTTTTGGCTTTCAATTACATACCTTTCTCCAGTATTTTCTCTTTTTTCTATAAAGGCCATGTTTACATCATCTTTCATTCTGAAATCTTTGGAAGAAAAAATGCTATCTTGAAATTCATATTTTTCTAAAAACACCTCTTTTTCTCCTTGAGTCATTCTTCCTTTTTTTATTTCTTCATTTACTGTTTTTTCTACTTCTGCCTGTAATTTTTCATGGCTTTCAAAAGGACCTAAACCTATTACTTCTCCATCGCTAAAACGTACTTCAATATAGATTCCTTTTTTATCAATATAACCAAAAGAATTTGTTCTTTCATAAGTAGTAAGAGCATCGCTGAATTTCATTAAGTTTTGATCATAAATATCTATTTTTAAAGCATAGCCCTTTAAAGTATCCCAGCCTTTATCCACGATATTTTCTTCAAATATCATGTCATCAATTTCTTTATCACCATATTCATTTACAATTAAATCTTCTTTTTGGGTGGCAACGGCAAATCCTGCCACTAAAGTAATAATTAACATCATAGCCACAAACAAAATTCCTATTTTCTTTTTTCCTGTATCTAAAATAGTTATAATACGTTTTTTCATTCCTTTTTTTCCTCCATTAAAATTGGTGGATAGTTGAGTTTTACACTTTTTGTTTTGTTTCATCAGCCCAACAATGGTTTCACTGTAGCGTATTCTCTCAGTTTTTTCCGCTTTTTTCATCACTTCATCATCACAAGATACTTCACATAATACTTCCACATTTTTTCCAATAACTATCATCAAAGGGTTAAACCAGTACATACTTCTAATCACTAATACCAATAATTTTATCCATAAATCTTTACGCTTGTAGTGGGTTAATTCGTGGTGAAACACAAAGGTTAATTCATCTATATCAATGGGGCTGTCCGGTAATAAAATAGTAGAATCAATAAAGCCCATCATCATCGGACTTGCCACTATAGGACAGGTATATACATCAATTTTTTTACTTATTCCCTTTTGGTATTTTATTTCTTCCAACACCGTTAATGTATTAATATCTTTTACTTTTTTCCTCCAACGTTTTACCAATAATACAAAACGAATATGGTTTACCATATATATACTAAAGGTAATAAAAAAGCCTACCAGCCAAAGGGTAAATATAATATTCCACCAAGAACTGTACACTGATTTAAACCAAGTTGTTACTTTATTTTCTTCTTTTG
>CAZEIB010000037.1:0-13482 GCA_964511785.1 uncultured Oscillospiraceae bacterium | reverse complement strand
CATATCAATTTTAGTTTTTTACCTTGTTTTTTATTTTTTATTCTTTAAAACAAAAAAAGAAAACCCCTTACCATTGTAAGGAGTTTCATATGCTGTTATTATTCAGCCAATGCCGGAGCACCTACTGGACATACATCTGCACAGGCTCCGCAGTCGATACACGCATCTTCATCAATAACGTAAATTCCGTCTCCTTCAGAAATTGCACTAACAGCACATTCGGATTCACAAGCACCGCAATTAATACAATCATCAGAAATACGATATGCCATGAAATCCACCTCCTTATTCTCAAGTGCATTTATCATACCACGGCACAGGTAAGTTTGCAAGATTTTTAAGAAATTTTCAGAAATCCTCTTTTTTACTCTTCTTACCCTTTTGCCCGTTTTTTAGCATCTTCTACAGCTTGTTGCCAAGGCGAAATCTTTTCATCTTGTTCTGGTTGTTCTTTTTTGTTAGAATTCGGAAAATTTTCAAAAGATTTTTGAGGAGGGGCCATCTGCAACTCTTGCTTGTTCATTTTTTTCTTTTTTGTAATAGTTTCATTTTTTTCTTCCACTATGGTTTTTGCCTGGTTTTCCATTTCTTTCTTTTCAAAACTTTCAAAGTGTATGGCTACTTCCCTATCTATGGTTTCCGGTTTTTCTTCGGGAAGATCAAAGCTTTCTCCATTTAGCTTTCTCACCTGATGAAGGGGATATTCCTTAATTTCATTCGTATCTTCTTGAGTAACTTTAACCTTTACCGTTTCTTTTAAAACATTAATTGCCCAAACAATCCCTTTACCTTCTTCAACAAGCACCTCTTTACCTACTTTAGGCATTTTCTTTCTAGCTTGCTCATAGCCCTCTTGCTCGTATTGTAAACAGCACATCAATCTTCCACAAACTCCAGATATTTTAATAGGGTTTAAGGAAAGATTTTGCTCTTTTGCCATTTTAATGGTTACAGGCTGAAAATTGGATAAAAAACTTCCACAACAAATAGGTCTGCCACAAGGGCCTAATCCACCAATCATTTTTGCTTCGTCCCGTACCCCTATTTGTCTTAATTCAATACGGGTTTTAAAAATAGAAGCCAATTCTTTTACCAAGTTTCTAAAATCCACTCTGCCGTTGGCAGTAAAATAAAATAAAGCTTTAGAGTTGTCAAAAGTGTATTCTACCCTTACCAGCTTCATATCCAGTTTATGCTCTAATATCTTTTTTTGACAAATATCATAAGCTTCAACTTCTAATTTTTCATTACTTTCTTGATGAAACAAATCTTCTTGGGTTGCAACACGGATTACCGGCTTTAAAGGAGAAGAGATGGCTTCTTCTTCTATTTCTCTAATTCCAATTACAACTTCACCAAGTTCTTGTCCCCTTGCTGTTTCTACAACCGCCCAGTCTCCTACTTGAGGCCAATGAGTGCTAGGGTCAAAATAATATAATTTATTGGCATTTTTAAAACGTATGCCTACAATTGTTGCCATTTTTGATTTTCCTCCATTATATATATCAACAGTTCTTCAATTAGCGCTTGCCAATTTACCTGGCTTTTTCTTTTTTCTCTGGCATCAAAAATTTTGTCCAATAGTGTTAAAAAAAACTTTTCACTCTTTTTTTCTGTTGCCATTTTAATCCATTTTTCAGGGTACCCCACCATAACAGAAGGGTCATAATTTCCAAAGGTTACAAACAACGGGATTCTTACCAACTCTTCCAAAAGCTCAAATAGAATATCTTCTTCATTTTTCCGTTCTTTATATTCATTTCCCGTTTCCAGTACCTCTAAATAACTATTCACTGAAAAAAATTTCTTTTTAATTTCAGCAATCAATTGAGTATATGTCTCATCATAACCATAAGACAAAACACGCCCCAGTTTTCCCCTTGAAAGATAGGCTATTTGCCGAACTTCCTCTTTTTTTAGTGAAGTACGGTTTAATACGTCTATCATTTCATTTTCTCCACCATAACCCATAGAAATTTGCTGTACTCTTGATAATATGGTAGGTAGCAGTAAGGTTTTATCGGTTGCAAGCAATAAAAAAACTGTGTTTTCATAGGGTTCTTCCAATGTTTTTAACAAAGCATTTTGCCCTTGTACAGTCATTTTTTCTGCATTTAAAATAATAATTACCTGATATCCGCCCTCGTAAGAATACTTTCCTGTTTTTTCAACAACTTGACGAATCGTATCTACACCAATGGAGGTATTTGTAGAAACAGTTAATACATCCGGATGGGTTTGGTTCATCACTTTTATACATCCTTGACATTGACCGCAAGGTTTGTTTTTTTCAGTACAAAAAAGCATCTGTGTAAATAAAAGAGCTAAAGTATACTTTCCTGTTCCAACATCACCCGAAAAAAGGTATCCATGGCTTACCTTATTTTGGATAAACCGTTTTTTTAATGCTAAAAAAGTATCACTATTGCGAATATACTCTTCCATTGCAGATGCTTTTTCTTTTGAAATATGGTTTTCCTTCACCCAAATACCTCTTTAACCGATTATAGTTTAATAAACTGTTCTACCGGTAGCACAAATATTGTTGCTCCACCAACCATAACTTCAATTGGGTAAGGAGAATATACACCTGCCATACCACCCATGGCGGTAGGTGCAGTAGTAACTTGTTTTCTGCTTTTGCATATTTTTTCAATAATATCCATAGCGCCTTGAAAACGATCTTCTTCAACCCCTACTAACAAGGTAGTATTTCCAGCGCGTAAAAAACCTCCTGTAGTAGCAAGTTTCGTTACTCGGTAACCCTCATTCATCAGTTCGCTGATTAAGCGGGTAGAGTCTTCATCTTGTACAATGGCTACAATTAATTTCATGTGCCGCGCCTCCTTTTATTATGAATCTGTATATGGTCCATAGATTTCTTCTTTTCATCCTTAGTATAACTGATTGGAAAGAAAAAATCAATTATTCCTTGGTAGAATTAAGGGATGTGGTTTGGTATTGACTCCGATACAATTTTGCGTATTCTCCTTGTAGGGCAAGAAGCTGATGATGGTTCCCTTTTTCAATAATTTTCCCTTGATCCATAACCAGTATTAAATCTGAATGAACAATGGTAGAAAGCCTATGAGCCACTACAAAGCTGGTGCGTCCCTTCATCATTGCTAAAAAAGCTTGTTGTACCAATATTTCTGTACGGGTATCAATAGAGGAAGTAGCCTCATCTAGCAAAAGCACCGGAGGAGCTGTTAACATTACCCTAGCAATACAAAGCAATTGTCTTTGCCCTTGAGAAAGGTTTCCTCCATTATCTACCAAAACTGTATCATAGCCATTTTCAAGGCGAATAATAAAATGATGAGCCCTAGCCTGTTTGGCTGCAAGGATTACTTCTTCCAAGGTTGCACTAGGCTTTCCGTATACAATGTTTTCAAATACAGTTCCATTTTTAAGCCAAGTATCTTGCAAAACCATACCAAACTGCTTACGAAGAGAAGCCCTTGTTACTTCCCTATGGCTATACCCGTCAATCAATATTTCTCCTTGATCTATTTCATAAAAGCGCATCAGTAGATTAATAAAAGTAGTTTTACCTGATCCGGTAGTTCCTACAATTGCAACACGTTTTCCCTGTTCTACATCTAAATTTAAGTTTTTAATAAAGGCTATTTTAGGATTATAGGAAAAGTCAACATTTTTAAAAGCAATATTTCCTTTTACCTGTTGTAAAACATAGGCATCAGATCTATCCTTTTCTACCTGCGGTGCATCTAACAACTCAAATACTCTTTGGGCAGCGGATAGGGCTGTTTGTAATTGAGCTGCTATTCCGCTTACTTCATTAAAGGGTTTTGTATATTGGTTTGCATAACTTAAAAAGCTTGAAAGTTGCCCTATACTCATTCCCCCTCTTAAAGCCACAAAGGCGCCCCCAACACCTACAGCAGCATATACAAGACCGTTAATAAAGCGGGTAATGGGATTGGTAAAAGCAGGGTACAATTGCGCTCTAAACCCCCAATACTTTAACTTCTGATTCATTTTATTAAAATCTTCTTCTGCCTTTTTTTCATAAGAAAAAGCTTGTACTACTTTTTGCTGTGCAATCATTTCACTTACATAACCACTTAATTCTCCTTGTACCCGTGTTTGTTCAGAAGCCATGCCAAAAGTTCTTTTTGAAATAAACACTGCAAATAGAATTGATAAGGGGGTTAGCGCCACTACAATCAATGCAATGGTACTGTTCAAGGAAATCATAAATCCAAGGGTACCTAAAATCATAATGATACCTGTAAATAATTGGGTAAATCCTTGTACTACCCCGTCTGAGATAAAATCTACATCATTCACAATTCGGTTAACCAAATCCCCATGGGACTTTTGATCAATATAAGAAAAAGGAGCTTTCATAATTTTACCAAAGGTTTCTTCTCGCAAATCTTTCATGGCTAAATAGGATGCCTTTCCCGTTAATATTCCAACAAGCCACTGCAAGGCAAAACCAATCATTGATAAAACAATAAAAATGCTTAATAAGCGTATTACTTCTTTAAATACCACTTGATTTGTTCCTATCATTTGATCAATGATTTTCCCTATAAACACAGGGCCTAAAAGAGTAGATACAACAATACCTACCGATAAAACAAAAGCGGCTATTAAATACTTTCCATAAGGGCGCATATAAGACAATAATCTTTTTACTGTGCCTTTCTTCATGGTGCTACCACCTCACTTTCCTTTGGTTGTGAGGCCACAATTTCTTGGTAAATTTGGTTTGAAATTAATAATTCTTCATGGGTTCCTTGCCCTACTACTTCTCCATGATCCATGACCAATATTTTATCGCAATCTTCTATAGTAGATACTCGCTGAGAAATAATAAAGGTGGTGATGTTTTGGGCTTTATTTTTTAGTGCTTCCCTTAAAGCCCTATCTGTTACATAATCTAAAGCACTGGCGCTGTCGTCTAAAATCAGTATTTCCGGTTTTTTTACCAGTGCACGGGCAATGGTTAAGCGCTGTCTTTGCCCACCAGAAAAATTTACTCCCCCTTTTGCTACATAGCTATCTAACCCTGGTTTCATTTGATTGACAGTTTCTTTCATTTGGGCAATTTCCAGTGCTTTATACAACTCTTTATCTGTGGCATTTTCATTGCCAAAACGAAGGTTAGAAGCAATGGTACCGGTAAATAGCTGGGCTTGTTGCGGAACAAACCCTACCATTTTTCGTAATTTTTCTATGGACATATTTCTAATGTTTTTACCCTTTAACAAAATTTCGCCTTCCGTCACATCGTAAAAGCGTGGAAGCAGTTGAAGAAGGGTACTTTTCCCTGCTCCTGTCCCCCCAATTACCCCAATTCGCTCTCCTTGTTTAACGGTAAAACTTGCTTTCTCAATGGCTTTTTGCCACTGGGCATAATAACCAAAGGAAACATTTTTGTATTTGATATAAGCCTCTTGATTTTTCGGTTCTTTTTCCTCAGCCTCTTGTTCACCATAATTTTCATAAGGGTCTACTATACTGGGTACTGTTTCAAATACCTCGTTAATTCTTGCTCCACTGGCTGCACCCTTTGTAAATATTACTACTAAATTTGCTACTACTACCAATGCCAAGGATATTTGGGTTAAATAGTTTACTAAAGCAATGGTATCTCCCTGAGACATTTGTCCGATTTGAATTTTTCCTGCACTTTTCCAAAGAAGCAGCCCAATGGCTCCATTTAATATTACAGCCATTAAAGGAGATAATAGTGCCGTTAATTTATTAATGCCCATGGTTAATTTTGCCTGTTCTTCACAGGCTGTAGAAAATTGATAAATTTCCTTTTCTTCCCCTTGAAAAGCTCGCACCACCCTTGCACCCGTTAAGTTTTCACGGCTTAGCTGGCCTATAGTATCTAGTTTTTTTTGAATTTTTTTATATAAAGGTACTGTTTTACTCATGATAATATATAAAACTATGCCGGTAATTGGTACTACCAGTAGATATATCCACGTTATGGAAGCATTGATACGAAATGCCATGTATACTGCCCCGATGGCCAAAAAAGGGGCTCTACTTACTAAACGAATCAGCATGGCCACAACCACTTGAATTTGGTTAATATCGTTGGTCATTCTGGTCACCAAGGTGTCTGTACCAAAATGATCCAGCTCTTTAAAGGAAAAACTTTGAATATGCGAAAATAGCCCCTTACGTAAGTCTGTTCCCACCCCTTGAGAGGCAACACTGGCCATCCATTGAGCAGTAAGGGATGAAACAAGACCAAGTATTCCAAGTAAAACCATTACAAAACCTTGCTTAATAATATAGTCTTTATTTCCAAGGGCAATCCCCTTATCAATAATATTGGCCATGACTACAGGAATAATCAACTCAAAAATAGCCTCTGTCAATTTAAAAAGAGGACCTAAAAAAGTCTGCCATTTATATTTTTTTAGATATTTTGCTAATTTAAACAAAATGTTCTCACTTTCTTTATCCATACTTTACCAAAGACAGTTTAACATAGTTTTTTCTTTGGAACAATTTATAAACAAATAAAAAACGGTACAACCTTTTGAAGGTTATACCGTTTTTTTAATTGAAATTATTTTTTGCTGTTAATAGCAGCTTGTGCAGCAGCTAAACGAGCAATTGGTACACGGAATGGAGAACAAGATACATAATTTAGGCCAATGTTATGGCAGAAAGTAATGGAAGAAGGATCTCCACCATGTTCACCACAGATGCCTAATTTTAAATCAGGTTTAGCTTGACGTCCTAATTTAACAGCAGTTTCTACTAATTTACCAACACCTTCTTGATCTAAGCGAGCAAAAGGATCGCTTTCAAAAATTTTGTTGTCATAGTAAGCGTCTAAGAATTTACCAGCATCATCGCGGCTAAAGCCAAAACTCATTTGAGTTAAGTCATTTGTCCCAAAGGAGAAGAAGTCAGCTTCTTCAGCAATTTCATCAGCAGTTACACAAGCCCGTGGCAATTCAATCATAGTACCAACAGTAAAGTTTACTCTTTCACCAGCTTCAGCAAAAACTACTTCAGCGGTATCCATTACAAACTTTTTAACAAAAGCTAATTCTTTTTTGCTACCTACTAAAGGAATCATGATTTCAGGTTCTACATTGAAGCCTTTTTCTTTTTTCACTTTTAAAGCAGCTTGTAAAACAGCACGGGTTTGCATTTCAGCAATTTCAGGATAGGTAACAGCTAAACGACAACCACGGTGTCCCATCATAGGGTTGAACTCGTGTAAAGAGTCAATTTTACTGATAATATCGGCTTCAGTAGTATTTAATTGCTTTGCTAACGCTGCAATTTCTTCAGTCATGTTCTTTTGAGGTAAGAATTCATGAAGTGGTGGGTCTAAGTAACGAATGGTCATCGGACGGCCTTCTAAGGCTTCGAACATCCCTTCAAAGTCCCCTTGTTGCATAGGTAGAATTCTGTTTAAAGCTTCTTTACGTTGCTCTTCATTGTCAGCTAAAATCATTTCTCTAACTGCAGCAATTCTATCAGCTTCAAAGAACATGTGCTCTGTACGGCATAGACCAATTCCTTGAGCGCCAAATTCTAAAGCTTGAATGGTCTCTTTAGGAGTATCAGCATTGGTGCGAATATCTAAAGTTCTGTACTCATCAGCCCAGCTCATTATACGTGCAAAGTCACCGGATACGGTGGCTTCCACTGTAGGAATTAAGCCTGCATATACATTACCGGTTGCCCCATCAATAGACATGGCATCCCCTTCGTTAAACACTTGACCTAAAATGGTTACTTTTTTGTTAGCTTCATCTAATTTAATTTCATGAACACCAACAACAGCTGGACGACCCATACCACGAGCAACAACAGCAGCGTGAGAGGTCATGCCACCACGAGCAGTTAAGATACCTTTAGATAAATCCATTCCTTCAATATCCTCAGGAGTGGTTTCTTCTCTTAGTAAAATAACATCTTGTCCTTTGCGGGCAGCATTGGCGGCATCTTTAGCCGTAAAATAAATTTGACCTGCTGCTGCACCGGGAGATGCATTTAACCCACGCACAATAGGAGTTGCTTTCTTAATAGCTTCACCGTCAAAATTAGGATGCAATAAAGAGTCTAACTGTCTAGGATCTAGCATTGCAACAGCTTGTTTGGAATCAATCATGCCTTCGTCTACTAAATCGGCAGCAATTTTAATAGCAGCACCAGGAGTACGTTTACCGCTACGGGTTTGTAGCATGTACAATTTGCCATTTTCAATGGTGTATTCCAAGTCTTGCATATCTTTGTAATGTTTTTCTAAAATTTCGGAGTTTTTAACAAACTCGTCATATACTTCAGGCATAATTTCTTGTAAGTAAGAAATAGGTTCTGGAGTACGAATACCAGCAACAACGTCTTCTCCTTGAGCATTTTGTAAAAACTCACCATAGAATACGTTTTCACCAGTAGCAGGGTTTCTTGTAAAGGCAACACCTGTACCGCAATCATCACCCATATTACCAAATACCATGCCCTGAATGTTAACAGCAGTTCCCCAGTCGCCTGGAATATCGTTCATTCGACGATAGTAGATGGCTCGTGGGTTATCCCAAGAACGGAACACGGCTTTAATGGATTCTAAAAGTTGGCTACGAACATCTTGTGGAAAAGCTTCGCCTTTTTCTTGCTCATAAACTGCTAAAGCTTTTTTAACAATATCTTTCATGTCTTCAGCATCTAATTCTGTGTCGCTGGAAACGCCTCTTTCAGCTTTTTTATCATCTAGAATTTTTTCAAATTTCCCTCTGTCAATTTCCATAACAACATCGGCAAACATTTGAATAAAACGGCGATAGCTATCATATGCAAAACGTTCGTTTGCAGTTTTTTTAGCTAAGCCAATTACAGTTTCATCATTTAACCCTAAGTTTAAAACTGTGTCCATCATGCCAGGCATTGAAGCACGGGCACCAGAACGTACAGAAACCAAGAAAGGATTTTCTTTGTCTCCGAATTTTTTTCCAGCAAGATTTTCTGTGTTTTCTAAAGCTGTAAAAATTTGCTCTACAATGTCGTCAGCAATTACGCCGCCATCAGCATAATACTTTGTACAAGCTTCCGTTGTAACGATAAAGCCTTGGGGTACTGGCATACCAATACTGGTCATTTCGGCCAAGTTAGCACCTTTACCACCAAGCAAGTTTTTCATGCTGGCGTCTCCCTCGCTAAAGAGATATACATATTTTGTTCCCATATGATACCGTCCTCTCATTCGAAAATATTTATTTTTGCTGTAAACAGCATAAAAAAGTAAGGCGCAACATTTGCCTGTACTTCTTTTGTCACCTATGATAGTATACTATCTTTTGCGAAACTTTGCAAGAATAAGCCCTTATTAAGGAAAAGAAGAATTAGGCTGTCCATTTTTATTTTTCCAATCAGTGTTTTTACTAAATGGATCAATCCCTTCTTTGATTCTCCTTGCTTTTATAACATTTTTTCTGATTTTTCTTTTATAGAAAGCGAGTTTACTTTTCTCTCTTTTGAAAAAGTCGCTTTACTTTCATCATTGGTTCCTTTTTCATTGCCATTGTTTGCAAAAAGAAGAATAGATTCCCCTGTTATTAATATGGTAGTAACCAAAGCAGTAGCCATCATCTTTCCAGTTTTTTTCTTCATTAGGTTAACTCCTTTCAAAAGGGTTAACTTTATGGTAGAGCTTTCTTTTTTCTCTTTCAAGCGTTTTTTTAACTGTTTTTTAATTTTTCATACTTCCTTTACAATCGGTTTACATCCACATTTCTTTTTCTAATTTAAGGTAACTTTTTCCGATATTGTAGTAAATAATTTTTCTCCCTCTTCTTTTACCCTTAAATAAGTTTTTTCATAATTTTTATGACTTTTAATTTTTTCATAACATAGCTGAGTCTCTTTAATCATTTTAACGTCTAAATTTGCCAAAGATTCAAACATAGGTACACCATGTTGTCTAGTCCCAAACAAGTCTCCTGCCCCCCGTAGTTCCAAGTCTTTTTGGGCAATAATAAAACCATCATTGCTACTTACTAAGGTTTTCAATCTTTCGTTTGGTTCTGCTAATAAAAAACACCAGCTTTCATCTTGACCTCTTCCTACTCTTCCCCTAAGTTGATGTAGTTGAGAGAGACCATAGCGATGGGCATCTTCAATCACCATTATCGTTGCATTGGGCACATTCACCCCAACCTCAATAACCGTTGTGGCTACCAGTGCTTTTATTTCTCCTAAAACAAATTTAGATAATATCTCTTGCTTTTCTTCTGCTTTTTGTCCCCCATAAGTAAGCCCTATTTCAATGCCTTTTAACGGCCCTTTTTTCAGCCACATATAATGGCTTTGTGCTGCTTTTACTTCCTCTAATACTTCGCTATCTTCAACCAATGGGCACACAATATAAACTTGTCTACCTTTTTTGATTTCTTTTTTCATAAAATCGTACATTCCCTTTCTCTTTTCTTCAGGAACGATACGTGTAACCACCGGCTTTCTTCCTGGCGGAAGCTCATCAATAATAGATACATCCAAATCTTTATATAAAATAAGAGCTAAAGTTCTTGGAATAGGCGTAGCTGACATTACCAATAAATGAGGCAACCTTTCCCTTTGATCTTCTCCTTTATAAATTAAAGTAGACCGCTGGGCCACCCCAAAGCGATGTTGTTCATCTGTAATAACTAACCCCAAATGAGAATAGGAAACTTTTTCGCTAATTAAAGCATGGGTACCTATCACAATTTGCCATTTACCTGATTGAATATTCTCTAAGGCTTCCCTTTTCTCTTTTGCTTTCATGCTTCCAACTAAAAGACCACAAGTAATTCCTAAAGGGGTAAATATTTCCACTGCATTTTGGTAGTGTTGTCTGGCTAAAATTTCTGTAGGTGCCATAAAAGCTCCTTGTTTTTGATTTTTTACAGTAAAATATAAGGCACCGAAAGCCACTACTGTTTTTCCAGAACCTACATCCCCTTGTACCAGCCTATTCATTGCCTCTTGACTTTTCATATCGGTAGCAATTTCATTAAGCACTTTTTGTTGTGCTTGGGTTGGCGTAAAAGAAATGTTTTCCCAAAATTCACTTACCGTTTCTTTTTTTATTTCAAGGGGAAATCCATGGTTTTTTCTCTCTCGCAATTGATTAACAGCCACTTGGTATAAAAGAGTTTTTTCAAATTGTAAAGTATAATCTGCTTTTTTTAATTTTTCCTTGTTTGTAGGAAAATGTACTTCCTTTATGGCTTGCTCTTTATCTATCAGTTTATATTTATGTTGTAAGTTTTCTTCTAAAATATTTGTAAAACTTTTTTGGTTTTCAGTTAAAGCTTGTTCCATCATCCCTCTTAGTGTATTGCTGGAAATTCCTCCTATAGGCTTATATATAGGTAAAATTCTCTGCTCTTTTTCAATAGAGGGGTTCACTAGCTGATAGCCTTTTTGATTTTTATATTTTCCAAGTTTTCCATGTAACAAAAGGGGTTCTGTATAGTTTTGTTTTGCCATCCACGGTTGATTAAACCAGATACAATCAATCGCCTCCCCTTGATTTGTAAAAAAGGGAAGAGTAACGGAGTTTCCTCTGGGATAGCGGCGCAAAACACCTTTATCTTTAAACTCTCCTTGCAAAGTTACCCAATCCCCTACTTCAGCTTCGTCTAAATCCGTTAGGGAGGTTGTGTCCTTATAATTTACAGGAAGATATGATAAAAGATCACGCAGCGAGAATATTCCCGCTGCGTGTAATTTTTCCAATCTAATTTTTCCAATTCCTCTAATATCTTTTAATTCCATATTATTCCACAGAAATCAAATAATAGTATAGAGGTTGACCGCCGCTGTGCATTTCTACATCACAGTCTCCATATCGCTTTTCAATCATATTCGTTAGTTCTTCTGCCTCTTCTTCGCTGGTGTCTTGCCCATAGTATACGGTAATCAACTCATCATTATCGTTAATAATATTTTCCAACAAGTTTAAAGCAACTTCTTTTACACTATCCCCTGTTGATTCAATTTGCCCATTATTAAGGCCAATAATATCTCCTTGGTTAATATGTAAATCATTATACTCACTATCTCTAACGGCGTAGGTTACAGTAGCGGTTTTCACTCCTTGAGAAGCGCTTTCCATACGCTGGGCATTTTCTTCTCCGGATAATTCCCCTTGAAAAGCCACTGCCGCCGCAATGCCCATGGCCACATTTTTGGTGGGAATAACAAAAACCGGTTTTTCAGCTAGCTCCGCTGCTTGTTGGGCTGCTAAAATTACATTGCCGTTATTAGGGAAAACAAAAATACACTCTGCATTAATTTTATTAATCCCATCTAAAATATCTTCAATGCTGGGGTTCATGGTTTGTCCACCTTCAACCACTAAGTCTACAGAAAGGTCTTTAAAAATTTGAGAAAAGCCCTTTCCTAAAGATACTGCAATCATGCCATAGGGTTTAGGTTCTTCATTGGCTTTTTCCGCTTCTCTTTTAGCATCTATTTCACGTTTTTGCTCTACCATATTATCAATTTTTAAATTGGTCAACTCCCCCATTTCTAAAGCATATTGCAATGCTTTGCCGGGGTCGTTTGTATGCAAATGAACCTTTACTAAAGATAAGTCTCCTACCACCAGTACGCAATCCCCAATACGGTTTAACCTTCTTTTAAAGGTATCGATGTTTTGCTCTGTGACTGTAGGAAAAATATGGTCAACTAAAAATTCGGTACAATAGGCAAACTTAATGTCCTCTAAAGATTCATGGTCGTCAATAAACTCTTCCAAGTCTCCTTCAAAATCAACAGGAGTCATGTCAATGGTTTCGCCGCGAAGGGCTGCAACATAACCTGTATAAATTAATAGTAGTCCCCTTCCCCCTGCATCTACTACCCCTGCTTGTTTAAGCACAGGCAACATATCGGGGGTTCTACGCAAAATGGCTTCACCACTGGTTAAAATGGTATTCATAAGCCCTGTAAAATCATTGGGAAACAAGGCTGCTTGGCGCATAGCATCTTCTGCTACTACCCGGGCAACAGTTAAAATGGTTCCTTCTTTAGGTTTCATCATGGCTTTATAAGCCATATCCGAACCTGCTTTTAAAGCTTGTGCAAACTCCATAGGGGTAATTCGTTCAACCCCTTCTAAAGCCTTGGCAAAACCACGATAAAGCTGAGAGGTAATAACCCCTGAGTTTCCTCTGGCGCCACGTAAGGCTCCTTTTGCAAAAGCATTTGCCGCATCGCTGGCAGATAAATATTCCTGACCATTTAATTCCTTAGTTGCTGCATTCATTGTTAAAGACATGTTAGTTCCCGTATCTCCATCAGGTACGGGAAAAACATTTAAAGCATCAACCATTTCTCTGTTTTTTTCTAATAATGCTGCCCCTGCTACAACCATGTCCCTAAAGAGCAAGCCATCTATCGTTTCATGTTCTATCAACGGTGGTTCCTCCGATCGTGGACTATTTATTATATTCTAATTCCCTCAACAGTAATGTTTACATT